>NZ_JAYFUM010000046.1:0-507 GCF_034929435.1 Arcicella rigui | reverse complement strand
CGTCTTGTTGAGACTTTCTACAATTTATTTGTTGCTATTCTTCTGAATAGAAATCGCTCTATTGGGTTGCTTCTGAGTGAGTTAGGAGGCTTTATTTGTGGATTCAATCATGCACCAGCTGGAACAAAACGTATCAGTAATCTTCTACGTTCAAAGAAATGGACAGCTACTGTAATTGATGATTTCCTATTTGCTCGTAGTAAAAAACGCATTGAACAACTAATCCAAATAGGAAAACGCCCTTTGTTAGTATGGGATGATAGTAAAATAGAAAAGCCAGAGAGTTGGCGACCGACGCTCGGTTTACCGAGGGTTTATGCAGTGTAGAAAGTAGTAAAGCAAAACGTCTGACAAAAGTCAAGAAAGGATTTTATCGTCCACCCGTAAATCGTATCTGTGTACCAGGTTATCGCTGGACTGCTACCTTACTTTCTGCTTTGGGTGAAGCCCCAAGTGTTTGTCAAATGACTTGGTGGACTACAAGAGGAAAACATAAAGAACACGGTA
>NZ_JAYFUM010000045.1:0-615 GCF_034929435.1 Arcicella rigui | reverse complement strand
AAGGCACATCTACAAAAAAACGATAGTTTTACAAAAAAAGCAAATGCTTCTTCTTTTCTTCTTAAAAAAATAGCTGTTTACCTTTCTGATTTACAGCTTACTTTAGACAATCTTCTTGATAAACGTCTTGTTGAGACTTTCTACAATTTATTTATTGCTATTCTTCTGAATAGAAATCGCTCTATTGGGTTGCTTCTGAGTGAGTTAGGAGGCTTTATTTGTGGATTCAATCATGCTCCAGCAGGAACAAACGTATCAGCAACTTTCTACGTTCAAAGAAATGGACAGTTACTGTAATTGATGATTTTCTATTTGCTCGCAGTAAAAAACGCATTGAACAACTAATCCAAATAGGAAAACGTCCCTTGTTAATATGGGACGATAGTAAAATAGAGAAACATGAGAGTTGGTTTACTGAGGGACTATGCAGTGTAGAAAGTAGTAAAGCAAAACGTCTTACAAAAGTCAAGAAAGGATTTTATCGTCCACCTGTAAGTCGTATCTGTGTACCAGGTTATCGCTGGACTGCTACCTTACTTTCTGCTTTGGGTGAAGCCCCAAGTGTTTGTCAAATGACTTGGTGGACTACAAGAGGAAAACATAAAGAACACGGTA
>NZ_JAYFUM010000044.1:0-775 GCF_034929435.1 Arcicella rigui | reverse complement strand
TGGTTAATGTCTGTGAGGACTTTATCAACCAAAAGGTTTTTGTAACGACTGTAAGGACTTGAAAAAGTAGTCCTACAGAGGTTTCTATAGGCTTTTACCCTAAAGCCATAATAGAGTCCGATGCTGATAAAGGCATCTCGTCCGATTCCTTCTGGTTGATAATAGTCATACATAGTTCTCAGACCCATAGCAGGATGAATCTCCCTAATCTGGAGAATCAAGCCCACATAAAGACTTTCTTTTACCTTCCATTCTTCGATTCTGCGGAGCATTTGATAATGTCCTTGTTTAGAAATACCACAAAGTGCATACAAGTGCTTCATCTGGTAAGAATATTGAGTAATATTTCGACGAAAGTACTCTAAAGTGTTGGCTTGAAACTTTTTTTTAGGTCGATGTCGAGTTCCTTTGAGGCAATCTCAATGAGCTTTGATTGATAGTCAATTTCCATTTGTTTTTGCCCAAGGATACGCTCAAGTTCAGCTACTTTTTTGAGTAGCTCCTGAGTTTTAGCTTCTTCGGAATCTTGTTGTACAATCATCTTAGTACCTTTTTTGTAGTGGGGAGAATATTGGTAAATCCAGCGATAAACGCTTGTGCTACTGACATCCCACAATTTACAAAATTCGATGATACTAATCCTTTTGTTGAGAATGTCTTCGACTTTTTCTCGTTTGAACGACTCACTGAAAATACGACTTTGACGAATCTCGTATTTTGTACTTTTTCCAGTTTTTGATTTTGAATTTGCCATTATTTGTTGCCTTTTGAAGGC
>NZ_JAYFUM010000043.1:0-919 GCF_034929435.1 Arcicella rigui | reverse complement strand
GAAGTCATCTTGACTTTTTTGACAGTATTGCTTAAAAATAAAAAAGGTTGCTGATATTTGTTTTGCGAACCATACCAAAGCAACCTTTTTATGTACTACGTACTCAGCAAAGATATAATAGAATCAGAAATAATTTGTCATTTACCTGTAAGAAAACGGGGGTTTAAGCCCCAAGCCCCGACTTGTGAAATCATTAACTGCATCCTTTATAAGCTCAAGACCGGCATTCAATGGCATTTATTACCTGTCGATAGTTTATTCAGCACACATGTTCTTAACTACAAAACTGTTTTTGGACATTATCGTCGTTGGTGTAAGGAAGGTATTTGGAAAAAGTGTTGGATAGAACTATTGAAAAAGTATAAGTCTTCTTTCGACCTTTCAATGGTAAATTTAGATGGAAGCCATTCTTCATGTACTCGAGGTGGCGAAGAAGTTGCTTATCAAGGCAGAAGGAAGCGAAAAACAACTAATGCTCTTTACTTAACTGATAAACAAGGACTTGTATTAGCTATGTCAACACCAGTTTCAGGCAATCACAATGATTTATTTAACATTGAGCAGACATTTGAAGAACTCACTACGATGTTGGAGGATGCTACTATTTCAGTTGATGGACTATTTATGAATGCAGACGCAGGTTTTGACGCAGAAAACTTACATCAATTATGTCATCAAAAACAAATTATCGCCAATATAGCCACTAATAAAAGGAACTCCACTGACGATAATTGGTCTCGCATAATTGATGAAGAACTCTATAAAGAGAGATATTCTATTGAAAGAACTAACGCATGAATAGATAGTTATAGGTCTTTGTTAAATCGATTTGATACAACTCTTTCAAGTTGGATGGGATTTAACTTTATAGCTTTTATTATCATGGCAATTAAGAAAATTAAAAAGTCAAGATGACTTC
>NZ_JAYFUM010000042.1:0-1180 GCF_034929435.1 Arcicella rigui | reverse complement strand
AGCAGGGTTGTTAAGTTCTGATATTTTATTAATTTTGTCCAAATAATATTTTGTAATGGAGATTAATGATTTTTTTAAAAGCCTTTCAGACCCACGTAGAGGTCAAGGTCAACGCTATCCGTTTGAGAGTATGCTTTGGATTATCTTTTTAGGGATTTCTTGTGGCTATATCGGCTATCGTTCCATCCATAAGTTTGCCAAAGCTAATGAAGCTTATTTTACTGAGCTTTTCGGTTTAAAACATGGAGTACCCAGTCATGTGACTTTACGGCAGCTACTACTTGCTTTAGACAAAGACCTTGTCAAACAACGTTTTAATGAATGGTGTTCACATCAAGAATTATCATCTTTAGACTGGGTAAGTGCCGACGGAAAATCTTTAAAATCTACCTTGAGTGATTATACAGAAAGTTATCAAGATTTTTGTTCTATTGTTAGTATTTATGTTCAAAAGACTGGATTAACCCATTCTATAGCTGATTTCCGTAATAAGAAAATCAGTGAAGCAGAAATTGTAAGAAGCTTATTACCTTCTTTACAAGATAAAGGCGTAATTCTTACATTGGATGCCTTACACACTCAAAAAAAACAGTAAATGCTATTGTTGATTCAGGTAATCACTATGTTTTACAAGTCAAAGCAAACCAGCAAGCTCTTTTTAAATATATCCAAGCTTATAGTTGTGAAAATGCCTTTCAGGACATTTATCAAGTTACAGAGCAAACTCATGGCAGACTCACTCAATGGATTATTAAGGTTTATAAATTAGAAAATGAATCCATTCAACAACAATGGAAACAATTAAAATCTTTTATTTTAATCCAAAAGCAAGTTACTCAAAAAGGAAAAAAACATACACAACAAGCTCAGAAAGAACATCTTACTCAGAGTTTATCATATCGTATAAGTGACTTATGGCTTTCAGCAAAAGAGTTTGCTGAGGGAATCAGAAAACATTGGGGAATAGAAAATAGAATTCATTGGGTAAAAGATGTCAATTATCAAGAAGATAACAATAGAATTAAGCATCAAAATATAGCCGTGAATATGGCAATATTTAATGCAGTTTCCCTTAATTATCTCAGACAAAATGTCAATGACTCTATTAAGTACGCCCAAATAATATTTGGTCAAAATTTCAAAGAACTATGTTTTAATGCCAGAACTTAACAACCCTGCT
>NZ_JAYFUM010000041.1:0-1331 GCF_034929435.1 Arcicella rigui | reverse complement strand
TTGTGTAAGTTGTTTTTTGAATTTCAATTGTTTTTGATTCTTTGGTCAAAAATAAGGTAAAATTGGTTGATAATAATTCCCCAGTTCTGGATTGGTTTTGTCCAAACTTTGGCTACTTCATTGACTGCCAGATAAACTGATTTTAAAACGGCTTCATCTGTTGGGAAAGAGAGCTTGTTTCGGGTATATTTTCTTATTTTTCCATTCAAGTTTTCTATCAAATTGGTGGTATAGATGATTCTTCTTATTTCCACTGGGAAGTCAAAAAATACCGTTAGTTCATCCCAATTATCTTTCCAACTTTTGATAGCATACTGGTATTTAGCTTGCCATTTATGGGCGAAATCCTCCAGAGCGGCTTGTGCTGCTTGCTTGGTGGGAGCTGTATAAATGTTCTTCATGTCTTGACTAAAGTCCTTTCGGTCTTTGTAAGATACATATTTACAGGCATTTCTGATTTGGTGGACGATACAGATTTGGGTATTAGATTGTGGGAAAATACTTTTAATGGTTTGAGTAAAGCCCTGAAGATTATCGGTAGCCGTGATAAGAATATCTTCCACCCCTCTGGCTTTTAAATCACTCAAGACATTCATCCAGAAGCTTGCACTTTCATTTTTGCCTACCCAAAGCCCTAATACTTCTTTGTAGCCATCTTTGGTAAGTCCAACGGCAATATAAACCGTTTTGTTGATTACTCTTGACTGTTCTCGTACTTTAAAGACGATACCATCCATCCAAACCACCATATAGACACGCTCTAAAGGACGGTTTTGCCAAGCCACAATATCAGCATTGATGCGGTCGGTAATCCTTGAAATACTCGTGCTTGATAGCTGAAAACCATAAACTTCATGAAGTTGTTCTTCAATATCAGAAGTACTCATACCCTTGGCATACAAGGAGATAATTACATTTTCTATCCCTTGGGATACCTGACGACCTTTGGGTACTATCACAGGCTCAAAACTTGATTCTCGGTCACGGGGTACTTGGATTTGAGTTTCCCCAGATTCGGTTTTAATCCTTTTGCTACTGTAACCATTACGAGCATTGGTATGCGAACGTTTCTGATGCTTATCATAGCCCAAATGGGCATCAAGTTCCCCTTCAAGCAAAGCTTCGATGCCTCGTTTGTAAAGCGTGTCCATAAAAGTGGTAAACTCTGCTCCACTCTTGAATTGTTTGAGAAAATCCCCCTCTAAAAGTGTTGACTTATCCATAAAAATGACAATTATTGTTCCTAAGTTATTTAAAGTTTTTTGTTGGGGCTTTGATTTTTTAAAAAATCAAAGCCCCAACAAAACTTACACAACTAAAGGGAGGGTGCC
>NZ_JAYFUM010000040.1:0-1687 GCF_034929435.1 Arcicella rigui | reverse complement strand
GGCTTCCCTTAAATGTTGTAAATATTTAATTATCAATATATTATAAATAAAACAACCCCGAAAAAGTGTCAATACTGGCAATTTTCGGGGTTTTTCTGTATTTTGTTTCTGCTAGAAAACCTTAAATACAGATGCAATATACACTGTTTGATTTCGATTCTCCAAATTTTTCAAAATGGTACTTATTCAAGAATACAACTGTTCTCGGAAAAATTCACCAAACTATTGATTGGGACTCTCTTGAAAAGCTTTTACCCCATAGAACAACAATTGTTGGAGCACCTTCATGGTTGCCCAGTAGAGGTCTTTTTGCTCTCATGTTCTTAAAACACTATACTGGTTTAAGTGATGAAAAACTATTGGAGCAATTTCACACAAATTGGGCAATCCAAATGTTCTGTGGAACTTTACTTGCTGATAATGAAAGGATTAAAGATAACGCATTTGTCTCAAGAGTAAGATCTTATTTGGGAGAGCATTTAGATTTGAATCTATTTCAAAGTGTGATGGTTAATAGTTGGAAATCCGAGATTCCTGATAAAAGTGTGTTATTAATGGATGCTACTTGTTATGAAGTTTATCTTCGAATTCCTACCGACGTGAAGTTACTTTGGGAATCTTGTACTTGGCTGTGGGAGAAACAGATTCCTGCTTTATGCACAAGTAATAAAATTAAACTACCAAGGTCTAAATACAAAGACCAAAAGATAAAACAGTTGACTTATAGCAAACTTAGAAAGAAGATTCATCGAAAGACCTACTCCAGAAAACGTTCACTTTTAAAGCTACTAAATAAAGGTATTTTAACACTCAGTGAACTCCTAGAAAAAGTTAAATCTAAAGGTTTTTTAGAAAAAGATATACAAATATTTCAAACGATTAAAGTGGTTTATCAACAACAAAAACAACTTTTTGAAATACCTGAGTCAAAGATTAGTGACCGCATAGTAAGCATCTATAAACCCTATATTAGACCTATTGTCAGAGGAAAGGAGAATAAACCCGTAGAGTATGGTATCAAGGTTCACATCAACCAAGTAGGAGGAGTTAACATCATTGAGCATGCAAGCTACAATGCTTTCAATGAGTGTAAGAGGCTGAAAGAAAGTGTAATAAGACATGAAACAATGATTGGGAAATGTACTCATGTAGCCGCAGATGGGATTTATCCAACCAATGAGAATCGTACATTTTTAAGAGAACAAATGATACAACATAACTTTTGTAGAAAAGGTAGAGGTAAAGATGATAAAGCCACCAAGCAAATGAAAGGTATCCTCAACAAAGAGAGGAGTACACGTCTAGAGGGCAGTTTTGGTACGGAAAAAGAACACTATTTGCTTCGTAAAATAAAGGCAAGAAATCAAAAGACGGAACTCGTCTGGTTATTCTTCGGCGTGTATACAGCCAATGCTGTCAGGGTTACCAATCGAAGGCAAGAAAACAGACAACAGGTTCAGAAAATAGCAACCTAACTATAAATATTAGAGGACAATAAATAACCACTCAACGAGCTGGTATGGTAAAACGTTGACCAGTCTTTAAGGAAAATCAACGGCTTAGTCACAATGTGAATAAAATTGTATTTTTCAAATAAATCGCATCAAATGAAATGAAAAATCCACCCACAACATGAGTGGATTTTATTATAAATGAATATTGAAAAACAATTTTCAAGGAAAGCCTA
>NZ_JAYFUM010000039.1:2500-5011 GCF_034929435.1 Arcicella rigui | reverse complement strand
AAATATTTTTGGGGTTTATCTACTTTCCCGCATGTGATTGCAGTATCATCAACGGCACTGGGCTTAACTTCTCTGTTCGAGATGGGAAGAGGTGAACACCAGTCCTATCAACCCCATAAAGTCTTTGAGTGTTTGCTTTTGGCTATTACTCTTATTTCTTTAGGGAAGATTTCATATAATATTGTGAAAGATGTTGAGGAGTAAGCAAACTCTGTAATTATTTGTTTTTTCTTATTTGCATAAGATAAACTCAATACAGTTAATTAAGAAAGCTCTTGGGTAATTAGTATTGCTCGACTTTGATATTTCTATCTTTACATCTGCAACCTATCAAGGTCGTCATCTACGACCGCCCTTATATGGATTACTCATCTTCAGGTCAGTTTCGCACTTAGATGCTTTCAGCGCTTATCTGGTCCCGACGTAGCTACTCAGCAATGCTCTTGGCAGAACAACTGATACACCAGCGGTCAGTCCAACTCGGTCCTCTCGTACTAAAGTCAGAACCTGTCAATAATCCTACGCCCACAACAGATAGGGACCGAACTGTCTCACGACGTTCTGAACCCAGCTCGCGTGCCACTTTAATCGGCGAACAGCCGAACCCTTGGGACCTTCTCCAGCCCCA
Organism: Arcicella rigui; assembly: GCF_034929435.1. Taxonomy (NCBI): domain Bacteria; kingdom Pseudomonadati; phylum Bacteroidota; class Cytophagia; order Cytophagales; family Flectobacillaceae; genus Arcicella; species Arcicella rigui. The sequence goes on along the minus strand of NZ_JAYFUM010000039.1, from coordinate 4,383 downwards.
GGATGTGACGAGCCGACATCGAGGTGCCAAACCTCCCCGTCGATGTGAGCTCTTGGGGGAGATCAGCCTGTTATCCCCAGAGTACCTTTTATCCTTTGAGCGATGGCTGTTCCATACTAAACCACCGGATCACTATATCCTACTTTCGTACCTGATCGACTTGTTTGTCTCACAGTCAAGCACCCTTTTGCTATTGCACTCTACGCACGGTTACCAAGCGTGCTGAGGGTACCTTTGAAAGCCTCCGTTATCCTTTTGGAGGCGACCACCCCAGTCAAACTACCCACCAAGCAATGTCCCTATTTAGGTTAGAATTCCAGTACAAGAAGGGTGGTATTTCAACGTTGGCTCCATGATGCCTAGCGACACCATTTCACAGCCTCCCACCTATCCTACACATCCAGTACCAGAACTCAATGCTAAGCTATAGTAAAGGTTCATGGGGTCTTTCCGTCCCGTTGCGGGTAAACGGCATCTTCACCGTTACTACAATTTCACCGAGCTCACGGCTGAGACAGTGTCCAGATCGTTACACCATTCGTGCAGGTCGGAACTTACCCGACAAGGAATTTCGCTACCTTAGGACCGTTATAGTTACGGCCGCCGTTTACTGGGGCTTCGATTCAATGCGTCGCTTGCGCTAACATCCCCTCTTAACCTTCCAGCACCGGGCAGGTGTCAGGCCTTATACGTCAACTTTCGTTTTTGCAAAGCCATGTGTTTTTGTTAAACAGTCGCCTGGACCAATTCTCTGCGGCCTCTCTTGCGAGGAGGCTCCCTTTATCCCGAAGTTACAGGGTTAATTTGCCGAGTTCCTTAGCCGTGATTCACTCGAGCGCCTTAGAATATTCTTCCCAGTCACCTGTGTCGGTTTACGGTACGGGTTACTATTAAGTATAGATTCACAACTTTTCTTGGAAGTCTCTTCGCTGACTCGTTTCTGCCTTGCGGCTGCTTCTCAGAGGCACTATTCCGTCAGTACCTGCCAACCACGAATCTCCGTCATTGTGTTTCCCTAATAGTAAGTTCAGGAATATTAACCTGATGTGCATTAAGTCTTCGCTGTCGCTAAACCCTTAGCCCCCGACTAACCCTCAGTTGATTAGCATAGCTGAGGAAACCTTGACTTTTCGGCGTGCGGGTTTCTCGCCCGCATTATCGTTACTCATCCCTACATTTGCTTTTCTCATCGCTCCAGTAAGCCTTGTCGACTATCCTTCGCTGCAATGAGAATGCTCCCCTACCAGTATGTATAAATACATAATCCAAAGCTTCGGTACTATACTTGATGCCCGTTTATTATCGATGCCCGCCTCGCTCGACCAGTGAGCTGTTACGCACTCTTTAAATGAATAGCTGCTTCCAAGCTAACATCCTGGCTGTCTCTGCAATCAGACCTCCTTTGTTCAACTTAGTATAGATTTGGGGACCTTAACTGTTGGTCTGGGTTCTTTCCCTCTCGGACCGTGACCTTAGCACCCCGGCCCTCACTGCCGTGTATATTTCATGCCATTCAGAGTTCATCAGGATTTGGTAGGATTTGACTCCCCCTAGTCCTATTGGTAGCTTTACCTGCATGAAACTCAACCACGACGCTGTTCCTAAAAACATTTCGGGGAGTACGAGCTATTTCCCAGTTTGATTAGCCTTTCACCCCTACCCACAGCTCATCGAAATACTTTTCAACGTAAACTCGTTCGGTCCTCCAGTGTGTGTTACCACACCTTCAACCTGGCCATGGGTAGATCACAAGGTTTCGCGTCTACTCCCACTGACTAAACGCCCTATTAAGACTCGCTTTCGCTCCGACTCCAGTTCTATAAACCTTAATCTTGCCAGTAAGAGTAACTCGTAGGGTCATTATGCAAAAGGCACGCCGTCAC
>NZ_JAYFUM010000038.1:0-15079 GCF_034929435.1 Arcicella rigui | reverse complement strand
ATAGTTATAGGTCTTTGTTAAATCGATTTGATACAACTCTTTCAAGTTGGATGGGATTTAACTTTATAGCTTTTATTATCATGGCAATTAAGAAAATTAAAAAGTCAAGATGACTTCATTTTAAAAAACGAAATCATGAAAGCATTATTCTCTAAAATCATCACTCCTGTTTATACTTCTGCTTGGTACTCTGATTTGTTATTGGCTTTGCCACGCATCATTGGCTGTTATTTCTTAGCCGTAAATTTTGGCGGAAGTAAGTTCCCTTGTCCAGATTGGTTTATTCAAGATGTGACTAAATTTGGTTTTCCTTTTCCTGCCTTTTTTGCATGGGCAGCAGTACTTGCCGAAACATTCGGGGGAGCATTGTTAGTGTTGGGTTTATGTACTCGCTTGGCGGGTTTTATGGTGATGTGTACGATGTTGGTCGCTATTTTCTTTCAAAAATGGGGAGGCGAAGTATGGGAAATGTTGCCTGCCATGGGCTTCCTTTGGATTGCCCTGTACGCCATCGTGATGGGTTCTGGCACTTTCGGACTCGACCATTTTATTGCAAAAAAGTGGTTTAAATAAAACATTTTACCCGTAAATTCATTTAATCATTTAAACTTCTCAATATTTACCCTGATTCAACCATTTTCCCAGATGCAAATCTACTGGTCAAATTACTCTGTTCCGCTTTGGTTTGGTTTTATTCAAGCATGGATTTATGCTTTCCTATTTTGGAAAAGAGCCTATCAAAACAACCGTCTTTCCGACTACCTTTTGGGTTTGGTCTTGGTGGGTATGGCGTTTAATATTTGGGAGTATATGTTGGGATTTTCGGGTATCGAAATCCTCTGGCAAGAACTCAATTTTCTGCCAAGAACCTTTGGACTGGCTTTGCCTCCGCTTTGTTATTTTTATTTTAAAAGTCAGATTGATAAAGATTTCCGTTTTAGATTAAAAGATATTTTCCATTTTTTGCCATTTTTAATTGATACTCTATACAGAATTATCATTTTTTCGATGGGGAAAGATTTTGTCCAATACTTCGAGAAAAATTATCATAACACTTGGGGCATTGGTCATCTGGAACTGCTGACAAGTATCGTTCTGACTGCCTATTATATGTATCGGGCATTCAAGCTCTACAATCAATATAGGCTATGGACAAAAACACAATTTTCTGATATTGAATCGGTTAGTTTTAAATGGTTTCGGAATTTATTGCTTGTATTGCTTTTAGATTGGACTGTTTCGTTGATTAAACTGGTCATCATTAGCAATTTTAAATTAGATTTTAAGCAAGACTGGTGGGATAATTTAATCGGTGTAATTTTGATTTATTATATTTCTATCACGGGTTATGCCCAAGCTCAACCCACCAAAGATTTGGTTTTTAAAGAGGCGGAAGATGCAGTATCAGAAAATCCACCCAAAGAAAAATTTGAAGAAGAAGAACTGAGTAAATGGAAGACCAAAATACTGCATTTGATGCAAGAAGAGCAACTGTATTTACAGCCAGAACTTACACTTTCGGATATTGCCAGTCGCCTAAAAACCAATGTATCAGTACTTTCGGGCGTAGTGAACAATGCTTTTGGAAAGAATTTTAATGATTTTGTGAATGAATACCGAGTAAAAGAGTTTCAGAAAAGGGCTCTTTTACCAGAAAATAAAAACATTACACTCTTGGGCATTGCCTTCGACTGCGGATTTAATTCAAAAGCCACTTTCAATCGTTCTTTTAAAAAATTTACAGGAAAATCACCGAAAGAGTTTTTGACTTAATACAAAACTGGTTTTAGGATTTCCTAAGACCTAAAACAATCAAGAGCGTCCCGCCCGAAAGGGCTTATTGAAAATATAAAAATGTATAAAGGCAAAAGGAATATTTACTCTGTTATATTTGCGAGCTTGACGCTATTTAACATTTTGAGGCGAAGGAAATAATTTACGATTAGTATGATACTTTTCTTTCAATTTTTTCTCCTCAATCGTATTGACTCATACAAGTCATTTTTCACGACAATTTCTTCCGTTGCAATCAAAGAGTATTCTTCATTAGGGAAAAATATATCCCAAATCCAAACAAACAACTTAATAGGTTCTGAAGGAGTATTAAAAGGTAATAGATTTGACTCGATTAGTCTTCCAAAATCAATTTTTGTTTTTTTTAGGTAAAATACTAAACTAATTTTAACCTTTACTTTATAAGCATCAGTCGATTCTTCATAGTACGGATAAAGATACTCTTTTAATATTTTTTTTACCTCTTGCTCATTATCGGCATCTAAATATTGTAAATTCCTTAATTCATCTAAATCTGCTCCACCTGCTAAAGGACTAAGGATATCATGTAATAAATATTGGTTTACCTCTATCATTTTATTTTTGGAATTAAGCTATTTGATTTACCCTCCTAAACAAGTAGAAAAACAGTAAAAACGCCTGATAAGTAATCCTATCAAGCGTTTTTATTAATCCTCAGCTTTTTCTCTTCCGTCTGCCATTCTTACGATTTTGGGTGAAAATTTGGCTAATACTTTTACCAATTCTTCTTGCGAAGCCATTACTTTATTGATGTCTTTGTAGGCTTGTGGGGCTTCGTCTAAATCTGCCCCAATCAATTGTACGCCTGCTTTTTCAAGGGCATTTTTTAAATCACTTTTGGTAATCATTCCCAAAGCTTTAGTTCTCGACATCCTCCGTCCTGCTCCGTGCGAGGCTGAATTAATGCCTTCATCAATCCCTTTTCCACGAATCACAAAACCCGGCTGAGTCATCGAAGCAGGAATAATCCCTAAATCATTCGCTCCTGCAGGCGTTGCTCCTTTTCTATGCACCATGATTTCTGTGCCATCTGCCAATTGTTCTTTCCAAGCAAAATTATGATGGTTTTCAATGCGTTTCAAAGGATTTTGATTCATCGCTCTGGCAATTTTATGATGAATTTCATGATGATTCGCCGAGGCATAATCACCTGCTAAATTCATTGCCAACCAGTATTCTTGTCCTTCGTCGGTATTCATATCCAACCAAGCCAAATGTTTGGCTTCTTTGGGTAAGCGAGTTTTGTTCATGGCAATTTTTGAATAATGATTCGCAATATTTCCTCCCAAACCCCTTGAACCCGAATGTGAAAGTAAAGTTAAGTATGAACCTTTAGGCAGATTCATTAAATCGTCTTCTGCCAAAATTTCTAAAACGCCCCATTCCACAAAATGATTTCCTGTGCCAGAAGTACCCAATTGACGGTAAGCTTTGTCTTTCAAATCACGGGTAATTTTTATCGCTCCCCATTCCGAACGGTCGAATAGTGAATCATCAAATTTCTTCCCAGACTCCGCTCCCATTCCGAAAAAAGTATTTTCTGTTAGTACTTTTTCCAACAATTTATCTTCTTTTTGAATCATATTGGCAGGCAAATCGAAAATACTCATACACATTCGGCAAGCAATATCTACCCCAACGGCATAAGGAATAATCGTGTTGGCGGTTGTCGCCAATACGCCACCAATAGGCAATCCATAGCCTTGATGAGCATCAGGCATCAACGCTCCTGCTACCGAAATGGGTAATTTCATGGCAGTTTGCATTTGGTCTAAAGCTCCTTGTTCGATTTGACTCGCCCCGTAAATTTTATACGTTAAAGCTTCTTCTCGTAAATCTACATCCACATCAGCCTGACGACCCACTTTTTTAATTTCAAAAACAGGTTTGGCTTTTTCGGCTTCTACCAAAGCTCTTCCGTAGTCCGACAAGATGATTTCTTGACCTATTTCTTTTAAATGCTTCGTGTATATGGCAAGGTTTGTTAATTTATTTTTAGAAAAAGCGTACTTTTTCGGGGAATCTATCATTTGGGCAAACATCAATAGCACCTGATTTTTGGGATAAACCCCACGACTAATTAAACCATTGGCTACTCTTAAAAATTTGGCTAAAGCCTCCTCCGTTTCCACGCCCAAAGCTTTTAGTTCTTCTTGGACGATGGTTTCTTCTTGTAAAATGTTCATTGTTTAGTTAAAGTTTGAATCATTAATTAAAATAGGTGTAGAGATATTTATAAGGCAAAAAACGAAAAGAGAAAGATTTGCTCTACCAACTGAGCTACTACTTGTATAAAGTAAGTGGGACTCGAACCCACGACCCAACCGCCCCGAAGCATCTCTTTTCTACGGCACTCATTTCTTTGAGGTAACAGGCATCAAATGTTTTATTAAACTGGGACTCGAACCCAAAGCCTAACGCTTTTACCACGAAGTAACATTTGACTAACGACACTCATTTTACAGGAGCAAAAATTGATACCAAGTGCGGGGCATTGCATTGCTGGAGTCGAACCAAGAAGACCTCATTGAATTTCTCAATCTCGCCATTCCTCCCCTATTGATTGCTACAAAGTAACTCGGTATTCTACGGCATCCTGTAAAGTCTTTAAAGTTCTATTTTATGAATTGTTTCTAAGACAGATTTTTGTGATTCAAGTGCTTCGAGAACATCAAAAATCTTTTCAGACCAACCTGCTATCAAGAATACATCTTCTTGTGGCGTATTGACAGGCATTTGTCCATATCCTGTTAAATCAAACAGATACAATTTTGCATTGGGTGCTATCTTTTTATAAAGTCTCCAACAGTTTGATAGCGTGTTCTCGCCTTGTGTATCCCATAATTGCATATCTGTAAATATCATTACTTTATCTGCTTGATATTTACGGCTAATTAAATCTTGAATTACCAAGTGTCCATTTGTTGCGTAACCCACTTCACCTTCTCTGCGGTAAAAAGCATCAACATTAGCTAATATTCCTTGTGAAGGAAGCTGAACTACTTTCCAAGTGTCTCCAAAAATACCCGTCACAACGTTTTTACATTTAGCTTGTAAAATCATTCCCAAAAGCAAGCCTATATCATAAAACCTAACCTTACTTTTAGGAGAAATATTTTGCTGCATCGACCCCGAAACATCACAAGCAATCACCACTTTTACTTCATTTCCAAAACCTGACAAACTACTTGTACTGTGTTTGATGGCTTCTTCTAAAGTATTCAATACTAATGAAACATTTCCATGTTTTACTTGCGACAATTCACGATAAGCAGCTAAAAACCTAAACGGTAACTGTTTGGAATTAGCAACAGCTTTTGGATTTGATAAATAGCCGAGAGCCTTTTGAAGATATACTTCTTCTACGTTGGCTTCTAAAATATTTCTTAGGTTTCTCAACATAGCCATGTAGCCAATCTTCTCACTTTCAATAAGTTCTTGCCATTTTTCTTTAAAAGCAGTTTTCTTTTCTTTGTTAGTATTGAAATGTTTTTGTCCTAAAGCCGAAAGTTCTGTTTCCCAAGTATAAGGAACAGCCAAAGTATTCTTGGCAATTTTATCAAAAAGTAACTGTTGTTCAATACTTTTTGGCTTTGGGTGTACCAAAAACAAAGCATCTTTCAGTTTAATCCCGTTTGACTGATTGTACTTAGCAAACTGGTATTCATCAAAATTATTAAAAGCACCTGATAAGCCCTTTTGAATTTGTTTTGATAATTTATTGAGTTGCTTTGTGCCAGTACGAGCATTACTTTTTTGATAGTATGCCAATACTTCTACTATTTCATCTGGTCTGACTACAATTTTTTCAATCGTTTTTCTAACCAAGCTATTTCCTTGACTAACTTTTGCTAATTCGACAGACAGTAAAACAGGTACTGTTCTCAAGTGCATTTGTAAACGCACATAAACAGCAAGTTTGGCTACAAACTCAGGACTTACTTTTTTCATCAATTCCTGAATTCTTTTTTGTCTGCGATTTTCATCTTCATAATAGGTAGCCTCAATTATACTTGTTACAGAAGCCGAATACAATTCCATTTCAGGAGTAATTCTGTAAGCTTTCGCACCTTCATAATTTTTAGAAAGGGTAAGAGCATCTTTAAACCAATTAAATTTCATCGTTATAAGCTGTTTTCATTGTTGACACTACAAAGTTGCAAGCCCACAACGCAGTCTTTTTGCGTAGCAAAAATTATTTTCTATTTTTAGTGAAATATTTTAAAAACTCAAAACTAATCCTGTACAAAAGGTTGTCAAATTATTGATTTCGGATTTCAGCTTTATAAAAAACATTTTTTTAAACTACTTTATCCTATTTCCCGAAATCAGAAATCACAAATCCGAATTAATTAAATCTTTCGTACAACATAATTCAAAACTCATAATTCATAACTAATTCGATATGCCTGCTAATAGAAATGCCCTGATTCGCTATAAAACCATTGATACTTGTTTACAGAACCGTCACAGAAAATGGACTTTGGAAGACTTGATAGAAAGTGTTTCGGAGGCTCTTTATGAATATGAAGGAATCCGTAAAGGCATCAGTAAAAGAAGTATTCAGGCTGATATACAAATGATGAGAAGTGAAAAATTGGGTTATGAAGCTCCGATTATTGTCATCGACAAAAAATATTATACCTATGAAGACCCCAATTTTAGTATTACAAAAACGCCTTTGACCAGTGCAGACGTTTCCAGAATGAACGAGGCACTTGATATGTTGAAGCAATTCAAAGGGTTTTCACACTTCAACCAACTCAGTGAAGTAATCAATAAATTAGAAGAACATATTTACAGTAATAAAGAAAAACGTAATTCAGTCATTGATTTCGAGAAAAACGAAAACCTGAAAGGACTTGAATACTTGGATGATATTTACCAATCTATCCTTCAAAAAAAAGCGATATATCTGAATTATCGGTCATTCAAAGCTCAACAGGCACGTCAGTTTTACTTTCATGTTTGGTGGCTCAAAGAATTTAAAAACAGATGGTTTGCCGTAGGAGTACGACATAAACATGATGTAATTACCACTTTGGCATTAGACAGAATCTTAGATTTGAAAATTGATGCAGATACTCCATACATCGAAAACCTAAAATATAGCCCAGAATTGTATTATTATCATGTGATAGGTGCAACGGTAAGCCATAATGTGCGAGCAAGCAAAGTAAGAATCAGAGTCAGTAGTTTGCATGCCCCTTACATAGAAACTAAACCTTTGCACCATTCACAACAAGTAGTAGAAAGAAGCAATACGGGAATTATTATTGAAATAAAAGTTCAGTTAAACTTTGAGCTTGAAAAAGAATTACTCGGTTTTGGGGAAGGCTTGGAAGTATTAGAACCTGCCATTTTAAGAAAAACTATGCAGAAAAGATTAGAAAGGGCGAGTGAGCAGTATAAATAATTTAAAATAGGGTCGGAATTAATCCCAACCTTTTACTCATGGCATGACTAAGAGTCATGCCATGAGTTGTATTGAAAAGTTTCGCTAAATTTTGTAGTACTTTTTGTATTATTCCCAAACTAACTTTAGGATATAGTTGCACGTGTTGTTGGTGAACAAACACCAACAACGGCGAAATTAGACCACTAAGGGGAGTATTATCGGGAAGCAAGTAAGTTACACCTTTCACTTGTAATATAATGGTTATTCAGTTGTACAAAATTTGCTTCCATCGTTGAATATAAACTTTCATTTGCTTTTATATTTCTGAAACCTTCCATAAAATGTTCTTCCAGTAAGTTTACATTCAAACAATTTCCCAAGCTATCCGAGAAAAATAATGTTGAAGGATTTTTTGAATGATATGATATTGATTGTCCAAGCTTAGGGAAATAATTATGAGCGAGTCCATGTCTAAACAGGTTTACCAAACAATCAAGTTCATCTTGTGACGGTGGTGGTGATATGAACTTATAAAATTCTTCAATATTCTTTTTCGTTGCTTTATGGTTACCACCTCGTACAACAAAACCCAAAATGTCCATACATGAGAATATCATGAGTGCAAAAGGTATTGTTGCTCTGCAATTAACGGGTTTCCCAAAGTTAAACTCGAAACCATACGGATACATTGTTGTCGGTAGAAAATTTGAATTCTCCTCTTCGGTCTCAGCATCTTTTACCTCAGCCTCTTCAGCCAACTGATGTAATAGCCTCAAGTCTCCTAACGCATATTGCTCTAAAACGAGAAAAAAATTGTAAACTTCTGTTCTTCTATATTCCATATTTTTATTATTTAATCTACATCCCAGAAAGAGTCTGACGCTCTTTCTGGGATGAAGGAAATAACCTATAACCTAAGACTAATTTGAGCAGTACATTTAGTAATGGTAGCTGGGTTCGAACCAACATCGTTCCTTGGAAAAAGTCCTAATTGAGGCTCTTTCCAAGGGAATGCTTTAACCATTTAAGCTATACCATCTCTTGAAAATCATACTCATTTGGTTCAAAACTGTATTCAATCTTACAAAATCCTAAAAACTTTCTTATGTTCCTTTCATCTGTCAAACTAAAATTTTTATATCCATTAATTCTCTTAAACTCAGTAAATACTTCCTTGGCAAGGAATTCCGACTGGCTAAAGCTTTTCAATATTATATTGTCAATATATATTGAAATTACACGAAAGATATTTAAAGTGTCAATTAGAATATTATATGTGATTTGATTAGCATTGTTGTTGTCAGAGAAATCTAACCCTTGTAATTGTTTTGGCAAAATATCATTCCAAAAAGTATTTAACTCTGTCCCATTTTTATTGATAATTTCTCTTAATGAACGACTAATATTAGAAGAACTTTGATGAATGAGTCGATTTCTTTTAAGTCTTATATAGTCTAAAGTCAGTATGTGTCTTTCTTCAAGGTTTTCTTGATTAATTTTAAGTCTATTTAATACTTTTAAAACAAGGACATCATCATTTTCGAATTTTCCTTCATTCAGTTCCGAAAGCGAGTTGTCAATTTTTTTAGTTACCCAATAAATCTCAGTTAGATAATTTTCAAACGATGAATAGATTAGAGTGAAAATACCATTTAAAAGTGTTTCATTCGTTTTGGTATGTTCGACACTTAGGTTAGATAATTCAATATTATGCTTTTTAGAAAAACTATTTTCTTTAAAAATATCAGATGTCAATTTATTATTGTTATCAACAATAACCTGACTGTAACCTAATGAAAATTGTGTCCACACAAAGAAATAATGTGTGAAAGAGTTATTGAGTTCTGATAATTCTTTTAATAATATCTTTAGCTGTCTTGTTTTCATTTTATTGCCTCTAACTCGCTAATATGCGAAAGTGATGTCGTAATTCTATATTGTTAAACCTATTATTTTCTATTTTCCTAAAGTACCACTTTATTTTTTATCAGCAAACTCATCCCTATTTTTTAACATTTTCCTCTAAAGCCTAATTAACCACTTACTTTCTCCTGCTTTTTTAGAAAAAGTTTACCGTATAATAAAAATACGCTTGGCTTTGTCGGTTCAATTTGAAAAAATATTAATTTTAAGTAGCTGAGAGATAGGCAGATGAATGCTTTTATAAAACTCTAAGCTGATTGCTCTAAGCTACTTTATTATTAATTTCTCACTTTTCTAAAATTCAAAAAAATGGCTACAACATCAGAAACAGGACACGCTGTAAACGTGAAAAACTTCTTCGACCTCATTAATTTTTGCAAAGGTTTCGGCACGCAATACCAACCCAGCAAATTGTCTATCCAAATTCCTTCATTAGAAAGTACCTACCTCCAAGCAAAGGAGGCAATTGATGAAATTATTAGGCAAACCACAGCCTATAATATCGCTATCAATGAAAGAGCTTTGTTGTTTAAGGATAATAGAACCTTATCGACTCGACTGATTAATGCTTTTGAAATGACCGATGCCCCCGATGCTACTAAGAAGGATGTAAAAGGCTTTAATCGAAAATTGCAAGGAAAAAGAGCCAGTGCTGTAAAAGAAACAAACAGTACGGTTGAGGGTGTGAATGCCGAAGAACCTAAAACCATTTCATCTTCACAAACCTCTTTTAACCAACAAGTTGAACATTTAAAAGCTTTGGTTGCTTTGTTAGAAAGTGAGCCAAGTTATCAGCCTAATGAAGGAGAATTAAAAGTAAGTACGCTAAAAAATTTAATCAGTCAACAAAATAGTGCCAATGAACAGGTTTCGACTGCTTACACGGCACTCAGTAATGCAAGACTATTGAGAGATAGGGTTTTATATGGAGAAGGAACGAGTTTATACAATATAAGTTTAGATATTAAAAAGTATATAAAAGCAGCCTTCGGAGCAAGTAGTCAAGAATATAAACAAGTAACTGGAGTAAGTATTAAGGATTTCAAGAAAAAATAGGTAGCTTCTAATCTTTAGGATGTCGGGGGTAATTAGAGAGATGGAGTAACCCTACTGAGGGATTTTGCTTCTTGATTGAGAGATTTTGCTTCCTGACTGAGGGATTTCACTTCCTAACGTAGAGATTTTGCTTCCCGACTGAGGGATTTTGCTTCCCGACTGAGAGATTTTACTTCCTGACTGAGAGATTTTACATCCTGATTGAGGGATTTTACTTCCTGATTGAGGGATTTTGCTTCCTGATTGAGAGATTTTTACAGATAGCATGACTTGAAGCCATGCCATCTGTTGTTTTTTTATCATAAACTCTTTTAATACAAAGACGTTAATTTAAAGTAGCTAAGAGATAAGTAAATGAATACTATTATCAAACTAAAAGCTGTGTCATAGCCAAAATATAAGCGTCTGTATAGAAAATTTGTGGGCTTGTTGTCTGAGAAAGAATAATTTCAAAACAATCTTTTATATTTGAAAGAGTAACGAAAATCAAGATAATTGACTCTTGACACAAGAAAATAACACTAAACTAATTACCTATGAAAAACATAATACTATTGATGCTATTAACAATTTTTGCTCTTAATTGCTACTTGGGCTATCTGTGGATTTTTGAAGAAAATAAAACAGTAATCATTCCTTTCTGGACTTTCTTTGGTATTGCCATCGTCATTGAATACTATGTTCTAAAGAAAAAAATAGAAGATAAAGTATAGACTTTTACTCTCTTTTGGTTGACAATTTAAAAATCTCAAAACAAATACTATGAAAACAAGATTGGCTTTTTTAGGCATCATCAATATTGCATTTTTAATATACTTAGGATATAAAAACAATAAATTCAGTTTGGATGAACTATTACAAATTCCAGCTTTAATTGGATTCTCTATTGTAATTATTTTTTTTGCAATCACTACTAAAATCAAAAAACAAAAATAGTCTTCGATAATTAGTTACTTACTATACTATTTTTGACTTTATTATCAGGATTTTTAATTTAATAGGTCGAATTTTACTCATGGTATGACTTAAAGTCATGCCATGAGTTGTTTTTTAAGTTAAATTAAAATAGAAAAAGGTCGGAATTAATCCCGACCCTTTTCTATTTTAATAAGTATGTTCCTTAAAAATTGATACTTATTTCCCTTGTGCTTCTACCACGGCAATGGCTACCATGTTTACAATTTCACGTACTGATGAACCTAATTGTAATACGTGTACAGGTTTACGTAATCCTAAAAGGATTGGCCCGATGTACTCAATATCACTGGTTTCTTTCAATAAGTTATAGGCAATGTTGGCAGCAGAAAGATTAGGGAAAATTAAGGTATTTGCTCCTTCTTCGGCAAACTTCGAGAATGGATAATTTTCTTTAATCAACTCATTATCAAAGGCTAAGTGTGCTTGCATTTCACCTTCTACAATCATTTCTGGATGCTTTTTCTGTAAAATAGCCGTCGCTTCACGCATTTTTACGGCATCTTCTCCATTGGCAGTACCAAAATTTGAGTAGGTCAATAAAGCAATTCTTGGTTTCAAGTTGAAACGTTCAACGGCTTTGGCGGTTAATTCTGTAATTTCAACAATGTCTTCAACGGTAGGATTGAAATTCACGGTTGTATCTGAGAAAAATACTGGGCCTTTTTTCGTCAATAAAATGTACATACCCGCTACTTTCTTCACGCCATCTTCACGACCAATAATCTGTAAAGCTGGACGAATAGCATCTGGATAATTACGAGTAAGACCAGAAATCACACAGTCGGCATCGCCCGTTTCTACCATCATCGAAGCGAAGTAACTGCGTACTTGCATTTGTTTGTGGGCTTCGTACTGATTGTAACCTTTGCGTTTTCTTTTGTTGAAGAAAATATCACCGTATTCTTTCAAACGTTCAAGGTTTTCAGCCGCACGAGTATCAATGATTTGTACTTCGTTCAATTCAAGATTATTTTCTTCGATAATTCTTCTGATTTTATTTTTATCACCCAACAAAATCGGAATACAAATACCTTCGTCTTTCGATTGCTGAACAGATTTCAATACTTTCAAATTCTCGGCATCGGCAAAAACTACACGTTTCGGAGCACGTTTTGCACGATTGAAAATGTACTTCATCAATTGATTATCCAAGCCCAAACGTTTGCTTAGTTCCAATTCGTAAGCATCCCAATCGGTAATAGGTTTTTGTGCCAAACCTGCTTCCATTGCCGCACGTGCCACTGCTGGAGCTACGGTAGTAATTAAACGTGGGTCAACAGGTTTTGGAATAATATAATTTCTTCCGAAAGAAAGGTTCTTTTCGTTATAAGCCAAGTTTACGATGTCTGGCACTGGTTTCTTCGCTAATTCTGCCAAAGCTTTTGCGGCTGCCAGTTTCATGGTTTCGTCGATTTCGGTAGCACGCACGTCCAACGCTCCTCTGAAAATGTAGGGGAAACCCAATACGTTATTTACTTGGTTGGGATAATCCGAGCGACCTGTCGCCATAATAATATCTTCACGAGCGGCTACGGCATCTTCATACGAAATTTCAGGCGTTGGGTTTGCCATCGCAAAAACGATAGCATCTTTCGCCATCGACTTAATCATTTCTTGTGAAACGATATTACCAACCGATAAACCTAAAAATACATCCGCCCCAACCATCGCTTCTTTGAGGTTGTGAATATCTGTGCGGTCGGTAGCAAAAGGTTGAACGTACTTATTCAAATCTGTTCTTTGTTTCGATACCAAACCGTCTTTATCGAACATCAATACATTTTCTACTTTCGCACCTAAACCTAAGTACAATTTGGCACAAGAAAGAGCGGCAGCACCAGCACCCGAAATAGTAATTTTACATTCTTCGATGCGTTTGCCTACCAATTCCAAAGCGTTCAACAAAGCGGCTGCCGAAATGATGGCAGTACCGTGTTGGTCGTCGTGCATGATAGGAATATTAAGGTCTTTTCTTAATCTTTCTTCAATCTCGAAACACTCTGGCGATTTAATATCTTCGAGGTTTACGCCACCAAAAGTTGGTTCTAAGATTTTTACAGTACGGATAATTTCTTCGGGGTCTTCGGTGTTTAATTCAATATCAAAAACATCAATATCCGCAAAAATTTTAAACAAAACGCCTTTCCCTTCCATCACAGGCTTTGAAGCTTCTGCCCCAATATTTCCGAGTCCTAACACGGCTGTTCCGTTTGAAATTACAGCTACTAAATTCCCTTTTGCTGTATATTTATAAACATCTTCACGGTTGGCGGCAATCGCTAAACAAGGCTCTGCAACACCCGGAGAATAAGCTAAAGAAAGGTCTCTTTGAGTTTCGGTTTCTTTGGTGGGGACAACGGCAATTTTGCCCGGACGACCTTTAGAGTGATAATCTAAAGCATCTTGTTTTCTAATCGAGAATTGACTCATAATGATTGGTACAATAATGGTTTGTTTTCAAAACTGTAAGCAAAAATACGCTACGAGTATTTGATAAGCTAAGGAAATCGTTGAGTATTGAGACCCGACGAAAAAATAAAGATGGTTCTTCGATTAGAAAAACCATCGTCGAAATATTTCAAAATAAAATTTTCTTAAACTGATACCGACCAAGTACGCAAGAATATTTGGTCTGGTTGAATAATTTCAATACCTTCTTTTTTTGTAAAATCTTGCTCATGGATTTCACTATCTGCAATGCCACACCAAGGTTCCATACAAACGAAATTAGCATTTTTTGCTGCCCAAATTCCTAAAAATGGGAATCCTTGAAAATCAAAGGTAAGTTTCGCTTCGCTATTATCGGCTTTTAAAACTACTGATGTTGATTGTAAATGCTTGAAAACGAGGGCATCTTGGTAAAATAATTCTTTGGTCAAAGGCAAGCGATTGGTGTTTTCTATAAAAGCTGTGGCTTCTTTTTTGATTAAACCGCCATCTGCCAATTCCCAACGGGGAAAATCTTCGGTTTGATTAAATTCCAAATAATAATCGTCATAAACCGAATTTTCAGAAAGTGGTACAGCAAAAGCTGGATGCCCGCCTACTGAAAAATACATTTCATTATTTCCCGTATTTTTCACAGAATATGATACTGAAAGTGTTTTTTCAAGCAAAGTATAAATCAAACGAAACTCAAAATCGAAAGGATATACCTTTAAACTTTCTTCATCTTGTTTTAACAAAAAAATAATACTTGATTCTGTCTGACTTTCTACTGAAAATACTCTTTCACGAGCAAAACCATGTCGAGGGAGTGTATAAGTTTTTCCTTGATAGAAATACTGATTATTCTTCAAAGCTCCAATGATTGGAAAAAGTACAGGCGAGCTTTTTCCCCAAAAAGCAGGGTCGGCATTCCAAATATATTCTGTATTATTTTCTTTGTTGAAAAGACTCACCAACTCAGCCCCAAGTGGATTGATTGTCGCTTTTAGAAATTGATTTTCAATAATTTGCATAATGTTTATGTATTTTGTGTTAGTTAGATTTTTGTGGTGAATAACATTCCAAATGTTTAATGATTAGCTATTGGCAATCAGTATTTTTAAAAGTTCATTAATTAAAATTTCCCGTAGCAGCAATCCCTTGCGGTTGCCGATTCTAAGAATTTTACACCGAATAATAGTCATTCACAGTTGTCAAATTTAAGGATTTTTATAACGGAAATCCATTTGGGTTGACGCATCAGAGAATCTTTATAATACCAACGGCAACCGCAAGGGATTGCCGCTACGATTTTTCAAAAAACTCTTCATTCAAAAACTCAAAACTCAGTACTCAAAAAACTTGTCCTTGCCTAAAATAGGTTGCCTTCAAAAGGCAACAAATAATGGCAAATTCAAAATCAAAAACTGGAAAAAGTACAAAATACGAGATTCGTCAAAGTCGTATTTTCAGTGAGTCGTT
>NZ_JAYFUM010000037.1:0-17318 GCF_034929435.1 Arcicella rigui | reverse complement strand
TTGTTAGATAAACTATCAACGGCTGTTTGTTTTTAACACAACTCGCAATCTGTGTCAAAAGAAAATATCAAACCAAACCAAAAAAAAGGAGTACATCTTATAGAATGTACTCCTTTTTTGGTTATAACCAAGATGGTTTAAACTTATTGAGAATATTTTTAATTTTCTTAATGTATCTCTGTGATTCTCCAATTGCTTTAAAATTCTTCCATTCTGTTTGTTTTAGATACGAATAAAAGATTTTTTTGAATTCTTCACTATAATTGTACGCTTTGTAAATCGGTTTTCTTTCAACGAAATGTATCAAATAAGGTGTTTCATTCGCTGGCAAAGTTGAAAAATGATTCCAAAGGGGGCTCAATTCAAGCCATTGATTTGCTAATACAACATTTAGCCCATACTGGTCTGGATAATTGGCAAATTTCTTATTGTTGTCGATACATTCTATAATTTTTTCCGTTACAGATTGTTCTCTCCATTTTTTTGTATTCATAATGAGCAAACCTGTATTGAAATAACGTGTATCTGGAGCTAAACCTAATTCATTGTAATTCAAAACGCCTCCCCAACTATTATCGAAAGTAATAATTCTTGGGTCTAACACAGCGGCAATCACGTATTTTTCAAGGTCATTTTCAAACAGTGTAGCAATATCTTTCAAAACAATCATGTCAACATCTAAGTACAATACTCTCTCTATTTCTTCTGGAATAAAGTAAGGAATAAATAAACGCATATAGATATTTAAAGGGTATGAACTTCTGTCTAAGGGAAGTTTCATTCCTTCTGGTATTACGCTATTCATTTCTTTCCAAATGAGCGAGGTAATATTGGTATTGATGGATTTTTGAAGTTTTACTTTATTTTCATCACTAACATTATCCTCAATAATATAAACCGTTATAGTATGACCTTTAGAAAGATTTGTTTCAATCGACTTGATGAGAGCTGCCAATAATATGATATAATGGTTATCGCTGGCAACAACTATATTTAATGACTTCATTGTATTTGCTTTTACTGTAATAGCGTTTATTTTCAATTCCTTTTAATCAGTAGCCATTTCATTGAATTCTATTACCTTTTAGCAATTTTTAAGTAGGTAATGCTCAATGAACTTATCTATTGAGAACTTCTCTATAAATATCTAAAACTTGATTTGCCGTTTTTTTCCATGAAAACTGGGCTGCTCTTTCGATGCCATAAGCAATTGTTTTTGCTCGCAGCTCTGTATTATTTAGCACGGATAACATTGTTTCTGCAATGTCTTCAGGTTGAGTCGGGTCTATTAAAATGGCATCTTTTCCTGCTACTTCTGGCATGGCTGATGTGTTACTTGTTATTACTGGAGTACCACAACTCATTGCTTCCAAAATGGGAATGCCAAAGCTTTCTCTTAAAGATGGATATAAAAACAATTCAGCCAGACGGTACAAATTAGGTAATTCTTGGTTAGGAATGTAGCCCGTGAGCATGATACTTTCCATTAGATGCTCATTATTTTGTGCGGCAAGAATTGAAAGTAAATGTTCTTTTCCAAAATCTGGCATTACCAAAGTAAAGTCAAGTTGTCCACGGTTATGAAGTATGCCCAAGGCTTTTAATACATTTGGAAGATTTTTTTTAGGGTCGGTATTTCCTAAGAACAGTACAAAACGGTCAGGCAGTTTCATTTTTTCTTTGAATGCTGCCAGTTCTTCAGGTGTGCTTGTTGGGGTAAAATGTTTCCCACAAGCATTATAAACGGTTCGTACTCTTTTTTCTGGAATTTTTAATCCTTCGATAATTCGCTCTCTTTCATAATCACTTACTGTAATAATCATGTCGGCTTTATGAGCGATTTTAGGAACATTCCAACGGCGGTATAAATTACCAAAGCGTTGGTAGTAAGTTCCTTCTGTAATCATCCATTTTTCTAAATAAATAATATCATGAATGGTTACTACTAAAGGAATTTTGGTAGCAATTGGAGCTGTATTACTTGTGCAGTGTAAAAGATCTACCTTGTCTGATTTATAAGCTTTTGGAAGAATACTTTGCTCCCAAACTGGATATGAAGCGGCTTTGGTAATATTCAAATTCATGTTTGCACTTGCTTGAAGTGCCTTCATATCGTCGTCTGGCTGAGCGTAAACGAAGTATTCATCAGAAGTGTTCATCTTTTGAAGTTCTTTGAGTACTTCAAGAACAACGATGTCCATTCCATGTTTTTTTTTACGAAAAATTCGTTGAGCTTCTATTCCTATTCGCATTTGCCTAATGATTTTTTGATTTTTGTTTTACGGAATGGAATTCCGTGCTACTTATTTATCGTAAATGTCTTTTGAAGAATTACTAAAATTCCAAATTAAGCCTTTCCAGAACGCCTTTAGGTGTTCCCAGTCTCCTTTTGTGATATAACCCAATAAGTTTTTAGGAACGGCTATCGAAAAGTAATACAAATACATCAATATTCGCTGTGGACCGAAAGTATTTCTTCTTAAATAAAGTAAGCGATTTCGGCTGTAATAGTAAGTTTTCAGGGTTGAACCTTTACCAGTACTGATCGATTCTTTATGCCAAATTCTACTGGCTGGTTCGTACCAAATTGAATAACCTGCTCTTACAAATCTTTCACAGTAATCCATTTCTTCATAATACAAAAAGAATAAAACAGCCATAAAACCAACTTTATCGAAGGCTTTTCTTGAAAACAGCATCGCTGCTCCGTGAGCCCGAGAGGTTGGCATCGCTTTGTCGTGCTGACCTTTATCTTTTTCTAAATATCCAATTGAAAAGCCTCTTCCTGTGATGGGATTGATAGGAGAAAAGCCTGCAAATTGAATGGTATCAGGCTCGTCGAAGTATAAAATTTTTGGGCAAACGACTCCAATCTTTGGGTCAGTTTCAAACCTTGCAATCAGAGGTTCTAAAAAGCCAGGGTCAACTTCTGTATCGTTGTTGAGTAAAAAAAGATATTCGCCCGTAGCTGCTTCAATACCTCGATTGTTGCCACCTGCAAAACCTAAATTTTCGCCAGTTTCGATGTACTTAATCCAAGGAAAATCTATGGGAAGTTGATGGCCTAATTCTTTATTGCTATTATCAACTACAATTACTTCGATGGAAGGATAAGTGATTTTTTCTAAAGAACGCAACAAATCAGCCGTAACGGCAGTACCGTTAAAGTTAATGGTGATGATAGAAACTTTAGGTAAATTCTTTGTCATAAGCTCAGTATTAGGTAGTGATTGCTAATTAGTATTTTTAAGTTTCTAATTATCAGGTATTTATAACAAATACAAATATCGTTTGAATTTCACTTGCTTTAGGCAGAAGGCTTAAAGCAAAATGTTAAAACCAATTTTTCAACTTACTTTTTCCCATTCGCCAGAAGCTGGATTATATTGCTTGATTACTCTGGCTGGATTTCCGACTGCAACGCTGAAAGGCGGAATATTTTTTGTGACGACTGCTCCTCCTGCAATTACACTATGTTTTCCGATAGTTACTCCTGCAGTAATAACGGCATTTGCTCCAATCCAACAATCATCTTCAATTGTAATTGTTGCCGTTGTAACTGGCTGTAAATGAATGGGTAAAGTAACATCTGTATAAACATGGTTTAAACCACTCATTACGATATTTTGGGCAAAAATTACATTATTGCCGACCGTAACAGGGCCGATAATTACATTGCCAATACCTACTCTTGAATTATTCCCAATATGCACAGGGCCAACACCATTGTTGATAGTGGCAAAATCTTCAACAGTACTGAAATCGCCTAAACTAAATGGTTGAAAAGGCAAAACATCTACTCTTGTTCTTCGGCAAATGACAGACCCTTTTCCTTTTTTATGAAAAAATGGATTGATAAACCATTTTACCCAAAGTCTTGGACGAGCCTGATACTTTGGAATCAAGCACCAATGAACAAACTTTTTTAAAGCTGGACTGGATTTTATGGTTTGGACGATTGACATAAGTATGATTTATGAATTAAGAGTGATGAATTATGAATTTTAAGCACCGATATTCAATACATAAGCTCAGATAATAGCATCGTTTATTTTACTTAGACAATTTATGTTTGAAATATTATTTAAAAAGATACTTTTTCAAACGAAATATTAATGCTTTTTTCAGTCCGCCATCAATTTGAATTCTGCGGTCGCTTGTCCAAACTCTGCCATCGTCGCCATCAACAGCAGCGATTTTTCCACCTGCTTCTTGTAGGCGTAAAGCCATCATTCCATCTTCTGCGGCATGACCTGCGTCGTCACCTGCAATACCACGAAAAGTTCTTTGTACGGCTATATCGTATCCGTTTACATCAATTCCTTTTTGACGAATAAAGCCACTGTTGTAGCCTAAAACGTTTAGGAAAGGTTGTGTTTTTTCTTTTTTCTTGATTACGTAACTACTCATTACTTCATACAAACCATACTGCCAACGAGGGGTATTCGGAGCGGGCAAAAATGAATAACTTCCATGTACACAATAGACAGGAATATTCGCTCCATTAACCAAAGTATCGGTCATTGCAGTAATCCAACCTGCTGGATATAAAGTATCGCTGTCGCCCGTAAGAATATATTTACCTTTAGCATTGTGCAAGCCATTTGTTCGGGCATGACCAACGCCTTGTTTGGTTTCTAAAATAGTTTTTACCCCAAGTTTATGAAGTAAAGCCGCCGTTCCATCAGTTGAATTATTATCAATTACCAATAATTCAACTGGATATTTTGTATTGGTATTGGCAAGCGAAATGAGTGTATGTAAAATGCCTTCTTCTTCATTCCAAGCTGGAATAACCACACTTACCACAGGGTTTTCATTAGAAAAAATAGATAGCTTTTTCTTTAATTCTTCAACTTCTTCGGGCGAGTACTCGCTGATTCTGAGTGGTTTGCTTAGTATTTGCTTTACCCAAGTTGGTAAGGAAAAATTAATCATGGTCTTTTCAATTTATGGAATGATAATTTTTACAGATATACTTCTACGAAAAATTAATGACTGAAAATTATAATATAGATTGATAAATTATTTGATATTTATCAGAGGATTATATGACAGTCGCTATTTATTCCGCACGTTTTACTTTTTCCCAGATGCCAGATGTTAAGCCATTTCTGTATCTTAAATATCCTTTGATGGCACAATAATTCATAAAAGAAAAGTAGAAAGGCACAAATAGTATTTTTACTCTAATCTTCTTATTTTCAAGATAATAACCAACTAAAGCTAAAGCATAAAAAGCTATCTGAGCAATCATCAAAATATGATAGCTAAAAATGTCTATCAGTTCTGAACCTGTAAAAAGTAAAATAGCATTAATAATTACTAAAAGAGGAAGGCAAAAAGGAGCTACGGCCCAACGCATGGCTCTATGAGAAACATACTGAAATGAAAGTAGTCCATAACGAAAAATATTCCAAAGAAAACCCAGACGAGCAATGGCTTGGAAACCACCGGCTGCAATTCTGATTTTTCTTTTCATTTCGTCTTGAATAGAGAATGAAGGTCTCTCGCTGGCATAAGCATCGGGTTCGTAGATTACTCTGAAACCATTAGCTGCAATGCGGAGAGAAATAATAAAATCGTCGAGAAGAGTGTCTTTTTCTACGTGTTCAAAGAGGTCTGTTCTTACAGCGAAAAGCTCGCCAGCAGCCCCTACCACAGAATAAAGTTCGGTATCTAATTTTTTTAGGAAAGACTCATATTTCCAATACAAACCTTCGCCAGCACCTGCGGCAGCTTCCGAACCTTCTGTTTGGATGCGTTTTTCGCCTGCTACTGCACCAACTTTTGGGTCTTGAAAATGTCTTACGATATTTTTTATTACCAATTGATTAAGTGTTGTGTTGGCATCCGTAAAAATTACGATGGGCGTATGAATGGTTTTCATAGCCATATTCATCGCTTCAATTTTACCTCGGCGAGTATCACCAGCAATCATTCTGAGGTTGGGATATTTATCTTGAAGAGAAGCTATGTACTCGGATGTACCATCATTTGAGCCTTCGGTTACGAAGAGTACTTCAAATTTATCGGAAGGGTAATCTAAACCAAAAGTATTGATTACTTTGGCTTCAATACAAGACATTTCGTTGTAGGCTGGTACAACCAAAGTTACTACTGGAAGAAATGTTGGGTCATTGTATTTTTTGAAGGTAAGTCCTAATGCTTTTCTGATTTTAACAAAAAACCAAGCGACAAATCCGTATCCTACATAAGTATAGACAACCAATCCTATACAAATCCAAAAGAATAGCTCAAAGAATAGTTTCATAGTGATAGTGGTATGTTTTACGAAATACTCATCTTGGTTGATGAGTATTTCGCTAAATCAGGGTTGAGATTTTTTAAACGTTCTCCGACTGTAAAAGTGCAGGGAATGTCATAAAGAAAATCTTTAAATCATACTTGAAAGAGAAATTACGAGCATATTCAATATCAAGTTCAATTCTTTCTTGTTCGGTCATATCTTTTTTGCCTTTGCCTCTTTTGGTTACTTGCCAAAGACCAGTAAGTCCGCCCGGACCAGCAAAGCGTTCGATATAATCGTCGGTTGTTAGTTTCTCTGCTTCATACAATGGCAAAGGTCTATTACCAATGAGCGACATATCGCCTAAGAAGATATTAAACAACTGTGGAAGTTCGTCGATACTACTGTTTCTCAAGAAACGGCCCAATTTGGTAATACGTGGGTCGTTTTGGAATTTCATAAAGGCAACTTTTTCTTTTTTCTTGTTCAAATATACCTTTTCACAAGTTTCTTCGCCATCAAGATATAGCTTTTGCTGGCATGAACCTACTAAAGTACATTCCTCACAAAGTCCATCTACTTTTTTCTCAGTAGTTCCTTTGGTGTACATATTCAACGACTCCATGTTTTTAATCAACTGGTCGGCGTCAGTACGCATAGTTCTGAATTTATAAATCTCAAAGATTTTATAACCAGCACCAACACGTTTTGATTTATAAACAATCGGGCCTTTTGAATCTAACTTGATTAAGATAGCAACAATTAAAAGTAGTGGCGAAAGTAACAATATGGCAAAACCAGTGCTGGTAACATCAATGAAACGTTTCCAGAATGGGATTTTCACCTCCAACATATTTGTTTTTGCTTGCTGAGTTGCTACATAGTGACGACGCTTCACGAAGTACTCTAAGCGAGTTACTAAATCGCCAGTACTAAAGTCTTTTGGATAAATATCGTCGCCCTTTTTTTCGATTACTTCTTTTATCAAGCCGGGGGTTACTACATCGCTGGTGATAATTACTGGAAGGCTTTTGGTCCAACTTTCATTTCTGATTGTATCCAAAAACTTGATTCCACCCAAGTTTCTCCCAATAATAATAGCATCTGGGGGATATGTATTTTTCACAAATCGAAGACATTCATCCGAATTGTTGAAAACTTTGATATGAAGCTTTTGTCCAAATTTTTTCAAAAAATTCACGACCACAAAATCTTCATTTTCAACCAGAATTACTTTGATAGGAAAATCATCTTTTTGCGATGACATAGTCTGCGGAATACTACTCATATATCAGTGATTTTAATAACTCTATATCTGACTTACACTACAATAAAAAGATATGATAGTTGGAAAAATAGTATCATAAGAGAATGAGTAAGTCTATCAATCCTCATTGATGTTACTTTACTCTACGCAAAATGGCTTTAATTTTTGCGTGTACTTCCATGGGGTTGAAGGGCTTTAGCATAAAATCATCTGCACCAAGATTGAGGCATTCGATTCTTTCCTTGCTTTCGTCTGTACCTGAAAGAATAATTATCGGAACATTACTGAATAAATTACTTGCTCTTACAACTTTGACAAACTCCTTACCATCCAAGTTGGGCATATTTAGGTCAGCAATGATAAAATCGGTATCGTTACCTGCATCTAACCAATTCATTCCTTCCATTCCATCATTTTTGACTGTCACATCAAATTCTTTATTCAAGAAATGCTCTAATACCTTTCTTGTGCTTGCTTCATCATCAACGATTAGAAGTTTTAATTTACCGCTGTTCATTATTTTTAGATATTGATTTTTAGTTAGTGATTTAGAATCATATATCTTAACAGATTTAGATAATATGTTCTTCTTTCAATAAAAGATTGACAAGTTAATGATAATACAATAGTAATAAATTTGAAATCAATAGGAGAATAAAAGATATGAAAAAATTAAAGAAGGGACTTTCCTTGGATAATTCTTTACTAATACTCTCTTAAAGTTAATATCAATTACCTTGCCAAACAACTTTTTTGGGGGTTGAAATCATTTTTTTCGCTTTTATGACAAAACAATCTTTAGAATAGGCAGTTTGCGTCAATATTAGAGCGATAGAGATTTAATCTGAAATAGTTTATGAAAATATCTATTTTTTTTATTATTTTAATGACATTATACGAAATTTTATATTTTTTTTATATACAATATAATTTTTAGAAATAAAA
Source organism: Arcicella rigui (assembly GCF_034929435.1). NCBI lineage: Bacteria > Pseudomonadati > Bacteroidota > Cytophagia > Cytophagales > Flectobacillaceae > Arcicella > Arcicella rigui. The sequence continues at coordinate 8,856 of NZ_JAYFUM010000037.1, read as the reverse complement.
ATACATTGGTATCTACTTTTTGTTGTGTTTATAAAATAGTACTTTTTTGAGAATCAACAGTTTAAAATCAAACGATGCCATGAATGACTTTTCTTCATCAACTCTCACAAGCGAATTGTGGAAGCAATCTATTAAAAAAACCTTTGAAAGACAATTACAGTCGCAATACGATATTGGAAAATCAAGTGTTTCAGAGCGAATCGCTAAGTTAGAAAAGTTGCTGAAAACGATTTTGGCTTATCAAAAAAGTATTCAAGAAGCCCTTTATCAAGACTTTCGGAAAGCTCCTGCTGAGGTTGATATTACCGAAATTTATGCCATCACTGGCGAGCTAAAACATACCATCAAACATTTGAAATCTTGGATGAAACCCCAATATGTACCAAGTCCGATTACGCAATGGGGAACTTCTTCATATATTCATTTTGAGCCAAAAGGCGTTGTTCTTATTATTTCTCCTTGGAATTTTCCCTTTAATTTAACTTTTGCTCCTTTGATTTCAGCCATTGCAGCAGGCAATTGTGTGATTATCAAACCTTCTGAAAATACACCAAATTCAGCTTCTTTGATGAAAAAAATGATTGCTGAGGTTTTTCCAGACAATGAAGTTGCCATTTTTGAAGGCAATGCTGAGGTGGCTGAATACCTCACAAAACTTCCGTTCAATCATATTTTCTTTACGGGAAGTCCATCATTAGGTAAAAAAGTAATGAAAGCTGCTGCCGAAAATCTTTGTTCGGTTACCTTAGAATTAGGAGGAAAATCGCCCGTCATCGTGGATGAAACTGCCGATTTAGCCAAAGCTGCTAAACGCATTGCTTGGGCCAAATTCTTGAATAATGGGCAAATCTGTATTGCTCCAGATTACTTGTATATTCAAGAGAACGTGAAAGATGAATTTCTAAAACTTTTCAAAGAACAAGTCAGGCTGTTTTATGGAAATACTCCAGAACAATCTGCGGACTATAATCGGATTGTCAATAAAAATCATTTTAATCGTTTGAAACGCTATATTGATGAAGCGACATCATCTGGTGCAGTAGTGGAATTGGGTGGAGAAATGGATGAAAGTCAACGTTTTATTTCACCGACAGTTTTATCGAATGTCAGCTTGGAAAGTAGTTTAATGCAAGAAGAAATCTTTGGTCCGATACTGCCTGTCATTTCGTTTCAGCTTATCGGCGAAGTACTTCAACATATTCAAGCTCATGAAAAACCTTTGGCTTTGTATGTTTTTAGTAATAATCAAAGGTTTGTGAATACAATCATCAACCAAACACGAGCAGGAGCTACGGTGGTGAATCACAATACTTTACATTTTTTAAATAATAATTTACCGTTTGGCGGTTCAAATAACAGTGGCATTGGAAAAAGCCATGGACGATATGGTTTTGAAGAGTTTTCAAACGCCAAAGCTATTCTGAAACAATGGTTTCCTTTTAGTTCGGGCGATTTGCTTACGCCACCTTACACTGATTTTAAGCAAAAATTAATCAATCTTACGATAAAATACTTCTAAAAAAAGTCCCAAATTCAATTACTGAATTTGGGACTTTTCTAATATTTACTTTGAAAAAGAGAAAGGGAAATCAGCAGGATTTACCCCTCTTTGTTTGTTAGGAGAAATGGACATTTTGAAGTCAATTGTTGCTCCTTCTGTTAGTTTTTTATGACTCAACCAGTTTTTCGAGTAGCTTGCTCCATTGAATTTTACACTTTGGATATACTTGTTTTGCTCGTTATTTTCTGGGGCATTTATCGTTATTTTCTTGCCATTTTCAAGCGATAAGGTTACTTTTTTAAACAACGGAGTACCTAAAACGTACTGGTCTGTGGCAGGTGTTACAGGGTAAAAACCCAAAGCCGAGAATACATACCAAGCCGAAGTTTGCCCATTATCTTCGTCGCCACAATAGCCATCTGGGGTTGGCTGATACATTTTATTCATTACTTCTCTAATCCAATATTGGGTTTTCCAAGGCTCGCCAGCATAATTATACAAGTAAATCATGTGCTGAATTGGTTGGTTTCCGTGAGCGTAATTTCCCATGTTCATAATTTGCATTTCACGAATTTCGTGAATGACAAAACCATAATAAGAATCATCAAAAACAGGAGGAACTACAAAAACAGAATCCAACATTTTGCTAAAACCTTTACTTCCACCCATCAAATTAGAAAGACCGTTGATGTCATGAAAAACGCTCCAAGTATAATGCCAGCTATTACCTTCTGTAAAAGCATCGCCCCATTTAAAAGGATTGAAAGGCGTTTGGAAAGTACCATCTTGATTTTTCCCACGCATCAATTTAGTACTTGGGTCAAATAGGTTTTTATAGTTTTGTGAACGTTTAGCAAATCGGTCAATTTCTTCCTGTGGGCGTTTTAGGGCTTTCGCCAACTCAGAAATACAGAAATCGTCATAAGCGTACTCTAAAGTTCTGGCAGCATTTTCATTAATTTTTACATCGTAAGGAACATAACCTAATTGATTATAATACTTTACACCCAACCTTCCGACAGAACTTAAAGGGCCTTCGTTTTCACTGTTTTTCACTAAAGCTTGATACAGTTTGTAGATGTCAAAACCTTTGCCTCCTTTCAGATAAGCGTCGGCAATAATTGATGCTGAATTTGAACCTACCATACAGTCACGGTGGCCCGGACTTGCCCATTCTGGTAAGAAACCACTTTCGTCATAAGTATTGGCTAAACCTTGCATAATTTGTGCGTTCAGCGAAGGGAACATCAAATTGAAGAAAGGGAAAACGGCTCTGAAAGTATCCCAAAAACCATTGTCTGTAAACATATATCCCGGCAATACTTTGCCATTGTAAGGGCTATAATGTACTACTTTTCCTTGTTTGTCAAGTTCATAAAACTTTCTTGGAAACAACATTGTGCGGTACAAACAAGAGTAAAAAGTACGAGTTTGCTGGTCGCTGCCGCCTTCTACTTTCAAACGATTTAAAGAAGTATTCCAAATTTTTTCAGCTTTTGCTTTTACTTGGTCGAAATTGTCTTGTCCAATTTCTTTCAAATTGATTTCAGCTTGTTCAAAACTAATGAAAGAAGAAGCTACTTTTGCATGTACTTTTTCGCCTTTTTCAGTAGCAAAATCAATTACTGCACCTGTATGGTTTTCTTTGATTTCCAGTACATTATCCGACAATTCTTTGCCATTCCAAGTACTTGTATTGGCGAAAGCTTTATCGAATTGAATCACGAAATAATTCTTGAAATTATCAGGAACACCGCCAGAATTTTTGGTGGTATAACCAATGATTTTTCTTTCGTTTGGAATGATTTTGATATAAGAACCTTTGTCTAAAGCATCAATTACAATGTGAGCTTTATCGGTTTTTGGGAAAGTAAAACGCAAAACTGCGGCTCTTTCTGTGGGCGTGATTTCAGTGGTAACGTCGTGGTCGGCTAAGTAAACGCTGTAATAATGCGGTTTGGCTACTTCGGCTTTGTGCGAAAACCAACTTGCACGGTCGTCTTCTTTAAAAACTTTTTTACCAGTAGTTGGCATAATGACGAACTGACCGTAATCATTAATCCACGGACTTGGTTGGTGAGTTTGTTTAAAGCCTCTGATTTTGTCGGCATCATAAGTATAAGCCCAGCCGTCGCCCATTTTGCCAGTTTGTGGCATCCAGAAATTCATTCCCCAAGGAAGTGCAATGGCTGGATAAGTATTGCCTGTGGATAGGCTTGGTTTTGAGGCAGTTCCCATCAAAGTATTCACTAAATCAACAGGATTTGACTGACTTAATGAGACAAAATGAGTACTAATCAAGAATAAGCAGAGATAGATTCTTTTAAGCATTATAATATTTTTTATGTTGGATAATTTGTTAAAATTAGTGTATTCAAGGCTGCTTTCTATTCTTTGTTATACGTTTAAGCAAAGAATAAAGGACGATGTTTTTGTATGCTTAAAAGGAAGAATTTGCTCATTTATAATGTTCAAGAAGGAAAATAATTATATATTTTTCATGTAAATTTTACATTTATTGTATAAATTACATGAAAAAACAAATGATTTCACGATTCCTTACTCAGCAACTAATAGAATACCTTCGGTTTTTTCCTGTCCTTGGCATTGTTGGGCCAAGACAAGTCGGAAAAACTACTTTAGCGAAACTACTGATGCAGTCGACTCCTAAAGAAAGTATTTATTTTGATTTAGAAAATCCACAAACTTACGAGCAAATCCAAGCTCAACCTGTTTGGTTTTTTAGTCAATTTAAAGACAAAACGGTTATTATTGATGAAGTACAATTGATGCTTCCTTTGTTTCCTTTATTGAGGTCTTTAATTGACGAGTATCGAGTAGCAGGTCGTTTTATTTTGTTGGGTTCTGCTTCGCCTGAATTTTTAGCCACCAGTCAAGAAACACTTGCAGGCAGAATCGCTTTTCAAGAACTTTCAACATTAGCTTTATCAGAAGTAAAGCAAATGGGTATAAATCAAAAGGTTAGTTGGTTCAGAGGTGGCTTTCCTGATGCTATTTTAGCACCAGAAGATAAATTTTGGTGGGCTTGGCAACAAAATTATATTAAAAGCTATGCCGAAAGAGATTTAGCCTTGCTGGGAGTTGCTGAAAACCCAATTGTTTTACAGCGTTTGCTTAGAATGTTGGCAAGTCTTCATGGTTCGTTGCTGAATGTTTCGAGTTTGTCGAATTCACTGCAAATTGAACAAAGAAAATTAAAGAAGTACTTAAATCTTTTAGAGCAATCTTTTTTGATACGAAGCCTTGCTCCGTGGTCAGTAAATATTTCAAAAAGATTGATAAAATCACCCAAGATTTATTTTAGAGATACAGGAAATTTACATTATTTGTTGAATTTATCTTCTTATGAATCACTTGTCGAAAACCATTTGATTGGCAATTCTTGGGAAGGCTATGTGATAGAGCAAGTCTGTAAACAGCTAAAAGACGATGTTGTGCCTTACTTTTATAGAACCTCAAACGGAGCGGAAATTGACTTGGTTTTAGTGAGAGGAATAAAGCCGATTGTGGCGATTGAAATCAAACTTTCTACGGCAAATTCATTAAAAAAAGGTTCGACAGAAGCCATTAATGATTTGGCAACCCAACATAATTTTATTGTAACGACTGAAGGAGGTAATTTCTATTTCCGACCGCAATGGATGGTTTGTAATGTTCCCGAAATTATTCAACATTTAATAGATTTAGAATTATGTTTTCAGTACAATCCTACAAGCCCAACTTCATAGCGGCATTGTGTTGTTTGATGTTTTCTAAACGAGTATAGCGGATAATCATGGCAGAAGTTTTGTGCTTGGTTTGTCGCATTACTTCGCTGTCGTCTGCTCCGTTGAGTTTGGCGATGGTGATGAATGAGGCTCTGAGTGAATGAGCTGAGTATTTTTCGCCTAAGTTTTTTTTCACTAAATCATTTACTGTTTTATCGCTCAGTCTTTCTTGGCTCAGTTGGTCGCCTTTTCGGATTCTTACAAACAATGGCCCGGTGTCTCTTGCTAAAGTACTTATCCAAGTTTGCAAAGTTCTTACTGGACAAAGTGCCGTTTCTGGACTGTAAAAAATGGCTTTTTCTTCGCAGTCGCCATACTGATTGGTTTTACTGCTTTGCATCGAAACGATGAGTCCTTCTTCCGAAAAAGTCAAATCTTCAATATTCAAAGCCACCAATTCCGAACGCCTAAACGCACCTGTGAAACCCAATAATAAAATGGCTTTATTTCTCAATGAAGTATTGGTATTACTTTCAATGGCACGCAATACGTTTTTGATTTCTTTGATATTAAAAGCTGGAGCTTGTTGTTGTCGAATGCCTTTTACTCTTTTGATGCCTTCCATCACGGCACGAAATTGTCGGTCTTGTGTGGGAAGTGTTACATCGTTGAGTTCGTGTAGTTTTTTGATGGCGGCGAAACGACGATTGATACTTGCCCATTTATGCGTGTCTGCCAAATGTGCCGCATAAGCCGAAAGTGTACTTGCCGAAGCGGGCATTATACTTATTTGCTGACTTTCGCACCAAGTATTGAAATGTTTTAAATCTGCTCGATACGCTCTTTGTGTATTTATCGCACCTTCCAAACCTTTGCGTCCGTAGGCATTTACTTTTTCGGCAAGTGTCTGAACATTTGCCAAAGCCTGAGACGATATGTTGGAAGAAATTTCTTGCATGACTCAATTTTATTGAATTGCCAGCAAATATACTTTAGTTCTGATAATTAAATATTATCGGAACTAAATAAAATACTTTCCTTCTCTAAAATAGAAACTGATGAGTTTGTTTTAAAATTTTACTTGAACGTTCTAATGCCAAATTTTTTGAATAAGTACGCCTCAAGTAATCTTAGAATATGAATTGAGACATTTTGAATAACTTTTGAAAAGTAAAATCAAGAAAAATTTCTTCACTTTGTCACATTATTTATCGAAATACTTAAATAATGAATTTTGCAAAATACTTTTTGATAAGTATTTCAATCTCCTCTGGGCAAGTTTTGTAAAAGAGTTCCAGCGATAAAGCCATTTTCTGTTATCAAAATCATCGTCTATGAAAAAAATAATCTTTTTATTCCTCTGTACAGTCGTTTCTATTTTTGGAAGTTGTGCCCAGCATTCACAAGAAGCACTCTTCAATAATCCTTTATTACCATCTGGAGCAGACCCGTACAGTTTTTATAAAGATGGTTACTACTATTACACACATACTTCGCAAAACAAATTGGTACTTTGGAAAACCAAAAATATTGCTAACCTAAAAACGGCTGAAAGTAAAACCATCTGGACACCACCACAAGGAACGATGTACTCTAAAGAATTGTGGGCTCCTGAAATTCATTTTATTCAAGGCAAATGGTATATGTACTTTGCCGCAGATGATGGCGACAACAATCATCACCGAATGTATGTATTAGAAAATGCTTCGCCAGACCCAATGAAAGGCGAGTGGATTTTTAAAGGAAAAGTTGCCGACGCTGCTGATAAATGGGCAATTGATGGCGACGTGTTTGAGCATCGTGGACAATTATTCATGATTTGGTCGGGTTGGGAAGGTGATAAAAATGGACAGCAGAATATTTATATCGCCAAGATGGCAAATCCGTGGACGATTGAAGGAAATCGTGCAAAATTATCAGGGTCAGATTTTGATTGGGAAAAACACGGCGATTTGAACGACCCGAATTTGCCACACGTAAATGTGAACGAAGGCCCACAGATTCTGAAACATGGCGATAAATTATTTATCATTTATTCAGCAAGTGGTTGTTGGACAGATTTTTACGCTTTAGGAATGCTGACAGCCGCTGCAAATGCTGATATTATGAATCCGAATAGCTGGAAAAAATCACCAACACCAGTTTTCAAACAATCGCCAGAAAATGGAGTTTTCGCTCCCGGTCATAATTCATTTTTTAAATCGCCCGACGGCAAAGAAGATTGGATTTTGTACCATGCCAATTCAAAAGCAGGGCAAGGTTGTGGCGGTTTTCGCTCGCCGAGAGCTCAGAAATTTACTTGGAATTCTGACGGAACGCCCAATTTTGGTTTGCCCGTTAAAGAGAGCCAAAGTTTAAAAATCCCTTCAGAATAAGTATTTCAATTATTTATTATAAATTTTTACCTTATGAAAATCTTCAAAACATTACTTAGCCTTGTGGCTTTTAGTTTATTGTCACAAAGTATTTTTGCCCAAACACCACGAGAAATCTGGTCGGTTGAAAAAGCAAATGCTTGGTACAAAACCAAAGGTTGGCTACGAGGCAGTGATTTTATTCCAAGTACTGCCATCAATCAATTAGAAATGTGGCAAGCTGAAAGTTTTGACCCAGCGACTATCGACCGAGAATTGGGCTATGCCGAAAGTATCGGAATGAACTCAATGCGAGTGTATTTACATCATTTAGCTTGGGAAGTTGACCCAGCAGGCTTTAAAAATCGTGTGAATCAGTACTTGAAAATAGCCGACAAGCATCATATTTCTACACTTTTTGTATTGTTTGATGACTGTTGGAATCCTACTTATAGCCTTGGAAAACAGCCTGCTCCAAAACCGGGCGTTCATAACTCAGGATGGGTACGTGACCCAGGTGAATTAATTTTCACAGAACCACAAGTAATAGAAAAATTAGAAGCTTATGTAAAAGATGTTTTAACAAGCTTTAAAAATGATAAGCGAATCGTATTATGGGATTTATACAACGAACCGGGCAATTCTGGCTACGGCAATCGTAGTATGCCTTTATTAGAAAAAGTATTCGTTTGGGGACGACAAGTAAACCCAAGTCAGCCACTTTCAGCAGGCGTTTGGGATTGGAAATTGAAAGAATTGTCTGAATTCCAAATCAAAAATTCAGACGTAACTACTTATCATAATTATGGTGATGCCGAAAATCACCGTCAAGATATTGCTAAACTCAGAACACTTTCTCAACGCCCTTTGATTTGTACAGAGTATATGGCAAGAAGTAGAAACAGTTTGTTTAGTACCATTATGCCAATGTTGAAAAAAGAAAACATTGCGGCTTATAACTGGGGTTTAGTAGCAGGAAAAACCAACACGATTTATGCTTGGGACAAGCCAATGCCCGATGGAAAAGAGCCAGAATTGTGGTTTCATGATATTTTCAGACCAGATGGAACACCTTACAAACAAGACGAGGTGAAAGTTATTAAAGATTTAACAGGCAAGAAGTAAAAAGCCCAATCCGCTTAAATTTGTGTTAAAAACATGAGTCATCCCGAATTTTGGGTATGACTTGACAAATAAAAACCTCCTTGTTTATTTTGTGAATTACGACAAACACAAAAAACAGGAGGTTTTATTATGCCCAAGGCACATCTAC
>NZ_JAYFUM010000036.1:0-19681 GCF_034929435.1 Arcicella rigui | reverse complement strand
GACTTATCCATAAAAATGACAATTATTGTTCCTAAGTTATTTAAAGTTTTTTGTTGGGGCTTTGATTTTTTAAAAAATCAAAGCCCCAACAAAACTTACACAACTAAAGGGAGGGTGCCCTTTTGTACTTAAATCGTCACTTCTGAGTTCAGTCTTTTAATTCACAATTCTTCACCGCAGCGGCGGACCGCTCACCATTCACAACTCAGACTACAATTCTTCCTCTCCTAAAATAGTCTTCACTTGGTTATTATTCAATCTATTTTTATAATTCAAGGCTAAATGATATTCACTTTCAAATACTTTGATAAGCATATCTCTTTGTGCTTTGAGTTTTATATTTTGAGTACTCAGCTTGGTTAATTTGGGTAAAATACCTTGCTTCTTAATTCTGAATTTTTCGATTTCAGCTTTATGGTTTTCAATTTGTTTTTCCCAATCTTCTACTTTTTTTACTTTGTCTTTGTAGAGTTGATTTCTCTTTTGAAAAACACTTAAATCATCTTTGAGAATCGTTAGATTTCCCAATAATAATTTCCCAGAAAACATAAATAAAAAGAAAATAAAGGCAAACAAAGCCCAAGCTTGAAGGGGAGGTTTTGCGGTATAAATTTGAGCAAAAACAAAAAAAGCAGCCGCCAAAGGCATTCCGATTTCTTCTAATAATCGTTTCCAAGTACTGATTTTTTCTTCGTCGTGTAGGAAAGAAATTCTACCAAAAAGATTGAACATCCCAGCCAAAAATACGCCCATTGCAATGAATGTACTTTCTTGAAATTGTCCTTGAAGGGATTCACGGATGAGGAAATAATTGCCAACAGCAATGCCCGTAGCCAATAATAAACCAATGATGGTTCTGAGTAAATGATGTTGTTCGGTAAATTCTTGGTTTTTGAGCGTTTGAATATTCAGCTCAATTTCTTTTACCAAACTTTCTTTTTCATTAATCCAATAATTCAATTCCCCAATTTCTTCTTGTTGTTGAGCAATCGCTTTATCAGTTTCAGCCGTTTCTTGCGAAAAATAATGACGAATAATAGATACTTTTTCTTCTGGATTTGAGCCAGAAAGTCCGAAAATTACGCCTTCATCTCGCAGAATATCTTCATTGATAAGCCAGTCGGGTTGTTGATTTTGAGGAGTAAAAAACGTTGGCAAAAGTGTATTGGCTTCCACCAACGTTTCAGTAGGAAGTACTTCTTCTGTGAGGGGTACTTCTATGGGGAGATTTTCAGCGTCAGATTGTTTGCCACGGAAAACATATTTCATTTTGTCGAAAATAGACATAGGGGTCGTGAATAATTGGTTTCAATAAAAACCGAATTTGGGACTTTTTTTCTTATCCGACAAAGAAATTATGAAGAATGGCAGAAATTCGGGCTATACTTCAGCCAATAGACCAATAATTACAAACAATAAACCAATAAATGCAGAAATGCCACCTACGCCGCCTAAACCAAAGATAGCCAAGATGATACCGATACCCAAAAGAATTAAACCTGCTTTCAAGAAAGTATTCCAGTTGCGGTAATCAACAGGGTGAGCGGCTTTTTTAGCCATTTTTTTCTCTAATTTTTTTACGATTAGCTTCTCTACAAAATTACTTTTATGGGTACTCGCCAGCGTTTTAAAATTGCTTTTTTCTGCCTTGATTTTTTCAATTGCTGCTTTAACTTTCTCAGTTCTGATTTCGCTTTTTACTTCGTTTTCAGTTTCTTCAAGGCTTGCGATTTCAGTAGTGGAAGCGTAAAGCGTTGGAACAGATGCTTTAGGAGCTGCTTCTATCATCGAAGAAGTGCTTGAGGCTTGTGAAACAATGGGTGTTTCAGAATTTACTGAAACATTGGCATCATTCTGAGAGACAAGTACTTTGTGAGAAGTACAAGATACTCCTGCCAAGAAAATTGTGATAAGTCCGAAAGATAGTTTAAGTAAACGCATATTTGTTGGATGAGATTTAGTGAGTACAAATAACGAAGAAAAATAGATTTAATTGCGAGGGGGTAGCGGTAAGCTTTGAGCTGTGATCTGTGAGCTACCAGCTATGAGCAGTGAGCTTTGAACTTTTAGAATTAAAAAGGCTCATAGCTCACTGCTCAAAGCTCATAGCTAAAAGCTAAAAATCTCTACGCCGCTTTTTTCATTTGATGAAAAACAGTTCTTTCAAACTTCTGGCGAGCATACTCTAAAGTTACTTTAAATTCTTTAATGTCTGTCTGTGAAGGAAGTTCAAACATAGCATCTGTAATGATTGATTCACAAATTGAACGCAAACCTCTTGCTCCCAGTTTGTACTCCATCGCTTGACTAACGATATACTCTAAGGCAGGCTTTTCAAATTCTAAATTGATACCTTCCATTTCAAACAATTTATGATACTGTTTAGTAATGGCATTTTTAGGTTCTGTCAGAATTGATAAAAGCGTTTCGTTGTCGAGTGGGTCTAAGTAAGTAACCACTGGCAAACGACCTAATAATTCAGGAATTAATCCGAATGATTTTAAATCTTGAGAAGTAACAAATTTCATTACGTTCTCTTCATCAAACATTTCTAAGAAAGTATCATCTGAACTAAAACCAATCGGACGAGTATTCAAACGTTTTGAAATATGACGTTTGATTCCGTCGAATGCACCGCCACAAATAAAGAGAATATTTTCAGTATTTACGGCAATCATTTTTTGGTCTGGGTGTTTTCTTCCACCTTGTGGCGGACAATTCACTACCGCACCTTCTAATAATTTCAATAAAGCTTGCTGAACGCCTTCGCCCGAAACATCACGAGTAATAGAAGGATTATCAGATTTACGAGCAATTTTGTCTATCTCATCAATAAAAACAATGCCCATTTCAGCTTTTTCTACATCATAATCAGCCGCTTGTAGCAAACGAGTAAGGATACTTTCTACGTCTTCGCCCACATAACCAGCCTCAGTAATTACCGTAGCATCGGCAATACAAAAAGGTACTTCCAACATTTTGGCAATGGTTTTTGCCATATAAGTTTTACCTGTACCTGTTTCGCCAACCATGATGATATTTGATTTTTCAATCTGAATATCATTGTAATTAGTTTTCACATCATGCTGCATCAAACGCTTGTAATGGTTATAAACCGCTACGCAAAGATGTTTTTTGGCTTCATACTGACCAATCACGTACTGGTCTATATACTTTTTCATTTCAATTGGTTTTACCAAATTGAATCTCGGAGCAGAAGCTTTAGTATTTTTACTTTTTCTGTTTTTCTCTGGATTTAACTCTTGCTGAACCACTTGATAAGCCTGTGTTACACATTCGCTACACACGTGTCCATCCATCCCTTCCATCAGTAAAGGTACTTCATTTTGTTTTCGTCCGCACAGGACGCAATGGGCTTGTTGTCTCATATCTTAACGCTCAATCAAATTATGCCTTCTTTTTTTCTGTGGCAAAATTACGGATTTATAAACGAAAAATGCTTACTACTTCTTAGGAAGTAATAAGCATTTTTCGGGATGCTTAATTGTATCAACTCGGTTAAGGAGTAAATATTATGATCTTGTCAAAACTTCGTCAATCAAACCATATTCTTTGGCTTCTTCTGCACGCATCCAGTAGTCACGGTCTGAATCTCTTTCGATTTCTTCAAAAGATTTTCCTGAGTGATGTGCCAAGATTTCATACAATTCTTTACGAATTTTCACGATTTCACGAGCTGTAATTTCAATATCACGAGATTGTCCTTGAGCTCCGCCCGACGGTTGGTGAATCATAATACGTGCGTGTGGTAATGCCGAACGTTTGCCCGCTGTACCACCAGCCAATAATACTGCTCCCATCGAAGCCGCCAACGAAGTACAAATCGTAGAAACGTCTGGACGGATATAGTGCATTGTATCATAAATTCCAAGCCCTGCATACACAGAACCACCCGGAGAGTTGATGTACATCATAATGTCTTTTTTGGCATCCGTTGACTCCATAAATAACATTTGAGCTACAATGATATTCGCCATATAATCATCCACAGGTACTCCCATGAAGATAATTCTATCCATGATTAAGCGTGAAAAAACATCAATTTGAGCAAAACGCATCGGACGTTCTTCGATGATGTACTGAGTCATATCTTCAATGAATGGACGACTTGTACCTCCGATATTATTTGCCTGATTCATGTACTGGTCCACTGCCAAACCGTTCAAACCTCTGTGGTGTACGGCGTATTTTCTGAATTCTTCTGAACTTAATTCTTTTGGAAACATAACGGTATTTTATAAATTTGAAAATATGTCGAATGGGAAATTAAATCAAATTAAGCACTTTCGCAATTCAATTATCAGGAATCTACTTAATTTGTTCTTAAATAACTTCTAAAACCTTCAAATAGTTCGAGTAAATAATCTTGAAACTTATCAAAGTATTTTTGGTGTTAATCAAGAAATCTGTGAGAACAAAGATGCAAAAACTATGAAATAATCCTCGTCGGTTTTACAGAGAATTTATCAGAAAAGATGATAATTATGAAAATTGGAGAAAAAATACGAAAAGCTCGTCTGTTGAAAGGATATTCACAGGAGAATCTTGCTGAACTTTTGCAAATTTCAACTACGGCTTATGGCGATATCGAACGTAACAAAACCGATCTCACCATCAGCCGAGCCAATAAAATTGCAGAAGTACTGTCCATTAATATTTTAGAACTTTTGGGCGAAGAAATCATTACGCCAAAAGTATTGACAAATACCGAAGACCAAATCGAACAGTTGAAGGACGAAATTGAAAAACTTAAAAAAGAGTCGGATTACTGGCGTGGTAAATTTGAAGAAAGAGTACTGCTCGAAGCCTATCGTTTGATTCAAGGTCAGCAACAAAGAGAAAAAATCGGTTTTTAAACTTATCGCAAAAAATACTTATCTCAAGAAAATGGTTTCATTTACGGCAGTACTTCAAAAATTTGATAAAAAGGGCGAAAAAACAGGCTGGACTTATCTGGAAATTCCTGCTGAAATGGCACAAAAAATAAAAGAAAATACTCGTGTAAGTTTCAGAGTAAAAGGTAAAATTGATGAATTCCCAATAAAATTAGTAGCACTGATTCCGATGGGAGAAGGCGATTTTATTTTGCCCATCAATGCCCAAATGCGAAAAGGAATTAGAAAAACAGAAGGTGCAAGCGTACTGCTTAGTTTGGAAGAAGACCAAGACGAATTGGCTATTTCGTCTGAATTATTAATTTGTCTGGAAGATGAACCTGTTGCTTCAAAAGCTTTTCATGCGATGCCCAAAAGCCATCAATTTTATTATAGTAAATGGATTGAATCTGCTAAAACTATCGAAACCAAAAGTAAACGTATTTCGATGACCGTACAAAGTTTAGCTATGGGAATGGACTACGGACAAATGCTGAGATACTTTAGAGATCTTGGGAAGTAGATTTTAATTATGAGTTATGAAAAATTTGGGATTTCGGATTTGTGATTTCGGATGTAAAGTTAATGAAACGTTTTTTAGATATATTTCATTAGAAATAAAGCTATTTTGTCCAAATTCCGAAATCATAAATCACAAATTCTAAGTAGTATTTAAACTTTTGTGTACTCTAATCACTAATCACCAATTTCTAATCACTCTCAACCTGAAGTTTTTCGTATAAATCCAAAATTTGTGGGAGTAATGGCTGTTTTTCATCATTTTCAATCGTAAAATCAGCGATTTTTCTTCTTTCTTCTTCCGAAATTTGTCTTTCAATAATTGCTCTAATTTCAGCTTCCGAACGTTGGTCACGCACTTTGATTCTCTGAATCCGTAAATCCACAGGAGCGTTTACGACAATTACTTTATCAAAAGTATTTCCGTCGCCAGCCGCTTTCATCAAAGCCGCTTCGTACAACACAAAAGACGTTTGTTGATTTCGCTGAATCCAATCGGTAGCATCTTGTCGAACTTTTGGATGTACCAAAGCATTGAGTTTACTTAGCAAAATAGGATTACCAAATACTTGCGAAGCTACCCAAGCCCGATTGTAATCGCCTGATGCTAAATAAGCCTGTTCACCCAAAAGTTCGATAATGGATTTTTTCAAAAGTTGGTCGTGACTAATCAAGTATTTAGCTCTTGCGTCGGCTTCGTAAATAGGTATGCCCAGCACCGAAAAAACTTTACATACCAAGCTTTTCCCCGAACCAATTCCGCCTGTAATACCGATTACCTTGCTCATTTGAGTAATTCTTCTACTTCAAAACTAACGTTTACTTTATCACGATTACTTTTCAATAATTTGTTTTTGGCAAAAGGCAAAGTAATTTCATCGTCGAAATTATCCTTAATTTTTTTGCCCGGCACTTTTAGTAAAATGGTTTCATCCATTTCATTGAGTACCGACTCTGGGCCGTTGATAGTGATTTTTTTAGGATTCAAATTGATAAGACTCGATACCACGTAACGTTCTTTCAAAGGAATGTTGATACTATCTACTTTTAAAGTAAATTCTTTGGTAATTTTTTTGTCAAACTCTAATTCAAAACGGTCGGCTACTACATAATTTACTCGTACATCATGAATGTATTCGGTAATAGAATCCGTAAGCATACCAGTATTCAAAAACTTCGTACTGAGCGGTTTATTGATGGCGTATTGAATAGGAGTTTTATAAAAAGAAAATGATTTGCGGAGCAGATTCCAACCATTGCCCGACACATTCACAGAAATTCTTTCTGGAAGCGGTTGGAGTGGAATATACAGCGAGTCATTATAAGTAAAATGAATAGGAAATGATATTTTTTGGGAATAGCCTTCTTTGTTTAAGGCATTCATAATCCAAAAAGTAATAGCGGCAAAAAGGCTAATGATGATAGCCTTATAATCCGTTTGTGAAGGAACAGGTTTCATTGAATGAAGATTTGGAATTGGTTGCCCCGAACAGAACAACCAATTCTACTATACACTGATAAATGCTTATTCTCCAATCTGAGCAGAAGAGTCTTTAGAAATAGCACTTTTCAAGAAAACTACTCTTACTCCTTTGCTTGAATCAATTTCTAATACAACTGTTTTTTCTCTTACCGAAGTAACTGTACCGTGCAAGCCACCGATTGTTACTACTTTATCACCAGCTTTTAGTGAATCTACATAAGCTTGTTGCTCTTTTTGCTTTTTTTGTTGTGGACGAATCATGAAAAAATACATGATTACGAACATTCCACCAATTAATAAAAGAGAAGATGCACCACCTCCGCCAAACGCTCCTTGTAATAAAATACTGTTAAACATAATTTTTGTTTGATTAAATATTCTTTATGGTATTACTTTTTCTTGAGTACCTCAATTTTAAATGCAAAAGTATTTTCAGCAGGAACAGTATTGGCAATTGCCGTAACAGTTTTGCTAAGTTTACCTTCTTTTCCTTTACTATTGAACTTCACTTGTATAAATCCTTGTTCACCTGGCTGCACTGGTTTATCAGAATACGAAGGCGTAGTACATCCACACGAAGCACTTACACTACTCAATATCAAAGGCATATTGCCCGTATTCTTGAATTTATAAACATGAATGATGGTGTCGCCTTCGGTAATCGTACCTAAATCAACCGACTGCGAGTCAGCCTGCATTACTGGAAACTTATCACCTGTGGGTTGAAGAGCCGCTAATGCTTCCGCTTTTGAAAGATTATCACTTTTTTGTTTATTTTCACAAGCTACAAACAAGCCGAGGCTCAGTGCAAGAATTATTACTTTTCTCATGTTTCAATGATAATAGAAATTAAAGGACTCGAAATTTTATTAAAATTATGCTTTAGCTTTGATTTGGTTCATCATCGTTTCTACGTCTTCCAACAAGCGTTCTGCTTTCTCACGAGCTTCGTTTACTACTTTTTTACCTTCTGATTTTGCCATTGTTTCAGGAATTTCTTTTCCGTCAATCAAATCCGTAATCAAACCTTGCAATTGCTCACGATACTTTTGTAACTGGTAAAATAATTTGTTACGAGTATTTTCTCCTTTGTCTGGTGCGTATAAAATCCCCAATGTAGCTCCAACAGCCGCTCCTGTTATAAATGCCCAAAATGTTTTTGATGATTTACTCATTGTATTGTAAGTTATCGGTTAAAAAATCAATTTTATAAAAGGAAAACAGTAAAGCGAATTCCTTGAATCAGTTTTACATTTTAAATTACAAAAATTTGGGCAAAGATATTACTTATTTGTTGTCGATGAGTCCTCTTCCTGATTTTCTGATAATACCTTCTTTTTGTAATTTTTGTGAAAGTACATCCAACAAACCATTGATGAATTGCCCTGATTTTGGTGTTGAATAATTCTTCGCCAACTCAATGTACTCATTAATAGATACTTTCACTGGAATACTCGGAAAATGTATCATTTCTGCCAAGCCTAATTTTAGGATTAACATATCTGTCATTGCCAGACGGTCGCCTTCCCAATTTTTTGTTTGGTCTGTGATAATTTTTTCGTAAGATTCATCATTTTCCAAAACATTATTGAAAAGGTCAACAAAATAGTGCTTGTCTTCGTCCCAATTCAAGGCAATGGGTTGTAAAGCTAAATCTTCGATGCGTTCAATTTTAAACGTTTTTACGCACAAGCTCTTCAATACATCTTTGTTCTCGTTCCAATTTAGGTCTTTTTCTTCAAAATAATCTGTAATTAAATGATGTTTCAAGACGAAAGTTTTCACAAGATACTGAACCAACGCTAAATCTTCCTCGAAAGTGTGTTTTGGAGTACGAAGGTACGACTGGAAAGTTGTATCAGGCAAGATTGCCTCTAAGAAAAGTTTACGAAGTAAATTCTGGTCGTCTTCTGTCCATTTTGCATTACTTCTGATTGCTCCCGTCGTGAAAGTCGGGAGGTTTTTCAAAGCAATTAATACTTCATTTTTTGCTAATCTTGAAGTACGATGTTCTATTTCAACCAAACGGCGTTGTTCGTCCCAAACAGCAATTTCTGTAATTTCCAATAAAAGTTGGAGCATTTTCAGATAAGCATCATAGACGTTTTCTACTTCTATTACCATATTGCTGGCAATAGTCGTTTTGTCTTTTTTCACTAAACTTTTATAACCTTCAAGAGCTTGTCTGGCAGCATTTTTTGCCTCAGCAGGCACATCATCTTGTACTGGTTTTGAATTAAATAAATCCTCGAAACGCTGTTCAGCCAACTTACGTAAAGCATCAAGCTTTATCATTTGTTGTTCTTTAGGAATCATTAAGTCAAGATTGGGAAGGAAAGATTCTGAAATTTGGTCGAATGCTAACTGATAATCAGCACGTTCCGCTTGGCGGAAGGCATAAAGGCTCTGAAATGCCTTTGTTCGGAGAAGTCGTCTGTTTACCATTGGGTAATGTTGAAAGAACGTTTTTTGTAGTAAATATGCTACGAATGAAAATGAATGACTGCGAAATAAATGAGACTGCAAAATTAGTATTTTTTAAAGGAAAAAGCATTAATTAAGGTCATTTTTTTGAATTAAAAGCATAATTTTACCAAACGTTAATGTTCCATAAAGGATGAAACCTTTATATTCTCTTGGCGGTTATTGAAATATGAAATCACTAAAGCATCTTAATAAGTACTTTCTCAAATACAAATGGTATCTCATTCTGGGTACTTTGTTTACGTTTGTTTCCAATCTCTTTGGTGTTGTGCCTGCTCAAATTGTGCGGTATGCCCTTGATTTAGTGAAAGAAACCATCGACTTATACTTCCTTTACGATGGTTTTGTCTCGCAAAAAATCGTGTATGAGTTTTTTGCTTTTTCTATTCTATTATACGGCTCACTGATTTTGATTTTGGCTTTGTTGAAAGGATTTTTCCTTTTCTTGGTGCGTCAGACGCTCATTGTGATGTCCAGACATATTGAATTTGACTTAAAAAACGAAATCTATCAGCATTACCAAACTTTACCTTTGAGTTTTTACAGAAAAAACAATACTGGCGATTTGATGGCTCGAATTTCAGAAGATGTCAATAAAGTAAGAATGTACGTTGGCCCCAGTTTGATGTACGGACTCAATCTTATTTCAGTATTTATTCTTGTGATTTGGTATATGCTTTCTGTCAATCAAAAACTTACTTGGTTTGTATTATTGCCAGTACCGTTTTTGTCGGGAAGTATCTATTTTGTTAATACGATTATCATGCGTAAATCTGAACAAATTCAAGCCAATTTGTCGAAGATTTCTACCTTTACGCAAGAAGCCTTTTCGGGCATTAGAGTACTAAAAGCTTTTGTTCAAGAAGAACCTTCAACGGTTGCTTTTACTAAACAAGCCAATATTTACCGTGAAAAATCTTTAGATTTAGTAAAAGTTGATTCACTATTTACCCCTTTGGTTTCGATTTTGGCAGGTTTAAGTTCCGTCATTGTGGTTTATGTAGGCGGTATAGAAGTAATGGCTGGGCGAATTACGGCTGGAAGTATCACAGAATTTATTTTGTATGTGTATATGCTTACTTGGCCGATGATTGCTTTGGGCTGGACGACCTCACAAATCCAAAGAGCGGCAGCATCACAAGAAAGAATCAACGAATTTTTAAAAATCAAAACGGATATTGTTTCAAAAGAAAATATTCAACACGAAGTATCTGGAGCGATTGAAATGAAGCACGTAAAATTCGTGTATCCAGATTCGGGTATTGTAGCTTTAAAGGATTTTTCAATGTCTATCAAAGCAGGTGAATCTGTGGCAATTTTAGGTACAACAGGCTCAGGAAAAAGTACTGTTGCCAATCTTTTGTGTAGAATGTACGATACTTCGGAAGGAGAAATCACGATTGATAAATTGCCTATCAAGAATCTCAACGTAAATACTTATCGTTCACAAATTGGTTATGTACCACAAGATGTTTTCTTGTTTTCAGACTCAATCAGAAACAATGTACGTTTCGGCACTAACGAAATGAGCGAAGAAGAAATCATCAAAGCCGCAAAAGACGCTGATTTATACAACAATGTCATAGATTTTCCTGAAGGTTTTGATACAGTTTTAGGCGAAAGAGGTGTAACTTTATCTGGAGGACAAAAACAGCGTTTATCCATCGCTCGTGCGATTGCTCGTGAACCCAAAATTTTGATTTTAGACGATTGCCTTTCGGCAGTTGATACCAAAACTGAAAACCAAATTTTGAATAATTTACAAGCCATCATGCAAAACCGTACTTCTGTCATTATTTCGCACAGAGTATCTTCGGCTAAATTGGCGGATAAAATTATCATGCTCGACGACGGGCATATCATCGAACAAGGAACGCACGAAGAATTGATGAACGCCAATAATGTCTATAAAGAATTATATGAGAAGCAATTACAAGTTGAAGAAACATAAAAACAGTTGACGTTACAAAATCTTTTTGCCGATGAATAATACGATTGAAGAGCAAACATGGTCAAGAAAGAATCTTTATAAAGTACTTGAAGTAACTCGTGGGAAAAAAAGTAGAGCTTCTATCATTTTCAACACGGTATTATTAACGACTATTTCTTTAAATACTTTTGCCATTATCTTACACTCGGTAAAGAGTCTGAGGCACGATTTTGACACTTTTTTCAGCGATTTTGAATACTTCTCTGTTGTTTTTTTCACAATAGAATACTTTGCTCGTCTGTGGGTTTGTGTGGAAAATGAAAAATACAAACATCCTGTTTGGGGGCGTTTGCGTTATATTTTTTCGTGGGGAGCTTTGATAGATTTATTGGCAATTATGCCTTTTTACCTTTCTAACTTTACTTCGGATACTGGTTTAATTAGGATTTTACGCTTGTTCCGAATCTTCCGTTTGTTCAAGTTTTCACGTTATGTGCATGCTTTAAAAGTAATCGAAAACGTATTTAAAGAAAAAAGAGAAGAACTGATTCTGAGTGTAGTTTTCTTTTTATTCATGTTGTTGATTTCGTCTTCTACCATGTATTATATCGAAAACGCTGCCCAGCCTAAAGTGTTTTCAAGCATTCCAGCTACGCTTTGGTGGGGCGTTACTACCATTACTTCGGTGGGATATGGCGATACTTATCCTGTTACTACTTTGGGAAAAATATTAGGTGGCTTTGTAGCCGTAGCAGGTGTAGCCATGTTTGCTTTGCCTACGGGTATTTTTGTATCAGGTTTCAATGAACACCTCAAATCAACCAAACCACAGGAAAAAAAGTACAAGTACTGCCCACACTGTGGCGAAGCTCTTGAATAATTTATTTCAATAATTTTCGATAAGCTTCCGAATTAGTTGGGTCGAGTGAAGTGAGTATCGGAACAACTTTTTTGCGTTCGTCTAAGCTTGCATCTCCATAAATATTCAATAACTCTGTTGATTTTGCTTCAAAGAAAAGACGAAACCATACTTGTCCGGGGCGGTTTTGATTTACTTGTTTAATCGTGTTCAAATAGTCAGAAATCAATTTTCTACTGGCTGTCGGGTCGGTAGCATAAGTATCCAAAGCCAAGCGGTGATAAGTATAAAATCCTTCTCGTAAACTTAGTAATTGCTGATTCAAAAGGTTTTCTGCCAACCAATAACGATTCCGAATATCATTAGAAGCCACCCAACCTCCACCAGCCGTTTGGGCAATATTTACCACATTCAAGGCTTTTTGGGCATAATTCAAACCGCCCATTTTTTCAAAAGAATCATAATCATAAGCCAAAGCTACGTATGAATAAAAAGCTAATATTTGGGTTAGGTTATCGTTGTAGTTGTTGTCGTTGTAAGTAAGTGGCGTACCTGAAATGTACTTGAACACAAAATTTCTATCAACATAATTGAGTAAAACTGTTTCATACGCCGTTCCGTAAACAGGACGAGTTACCTGAAAACGAGCATTGGCTTCAAACTCACCCGCAGCAGTTGCTTTTGTGAGTATAATCGACAAAGAACAATTGATTTTTTCTTCTGGCGAAAAATTATCGTTCGTCCAACGGCGATTATTCATAAATTCTTGCATTACATTTTGCAATTCATTATAAATCTGGGTTGTTCCTCTTTGCTCATTTACTTGGATTTGGTCTGTGGAAATACTAACTCTACAATTGATTTCCTGAGCTTTCACAATTATAGAAAACCCAGCAATACAACACAATACAAGCAAAGTATTTCGAACAATATTTTTGGGTGAAATATTATTTTTCATAAATCTCTATTTATTAAGCAACCATTCATTCTTTTCAAATAAATGAAAGTCAATCAATTGCACAACTAATTACCAATCACTATTTACTAATCACTTTAATAATGGCTTCTACAATGTCTTCGGCTACATCTTGTTTTGACTTCAAATCAAAGTCAACCATCGAACCGTCTTTCTGAATAATACTTACTTGGTTGGTATCATGCCCAAAACCTGCACCTTTATTTTGCAATGAATTCAAGACTATTAAATCTAAATTTTTGGACTGAATTTTCCCCAAAGCATTGGCTACTTCGTTGTCGGTTTCCAAAGCAAATCCCACCATCAATTGGTTCGGCTGTTTTTGTTGACCAAGTGTTTTAGCAATATCGGTAGTTTTCACGAGGTCTATACTAAACGAGTCCTCTTTCTTTTTTATTTTCTTGTCAGCCACCACAGCAGGAGTATAATCCGCCACGGCTGCCGCCAAAATGATAATATCGGCTGTGGCAAAGTTACTTTGCGTAGCTTCGTACATTTCCTGTGCCGACCTTACCGAAATTAAATGAATACTTGAGTCTGGTTTTTTCAGTGCCACCATTCCACTGACCAAAGTTACTTCTGCACCTGCTTTCGCCAATTTATCGGCAAGAGCGTAGCCCATTTTTCCGGTAGAATGATTGCTAATAAAACGCACAGGGTCGATTGCCTCTTGGGTCGGGCCGGCTGTTATCAATACTTTTTTGTGTTCGAGTGCAGGTTTTTTACTGAAATGTTTTTTTAATACTTCAAGTAATTCTTCTGGTTCGGCCATACGTCCCTCTCCTACCAAACCACTTGCCAATTCGCCATAACCAGACTTAATAATTTGATTACCAAAAGAAAGTAATTTTTGAAGATTTGCCAGCGTACTCGGATGCTGATACATATCTAAATCCATTGCTGGAGCAAAATAAACTGGACATTTTGCTGAAAGATAGACCGCAGAAAGTAAATCATTACAAATACCATTGGCACATTTTGCTAAAGTATGAGCCGTAGCTGGAGCAATTAAAATGACATCAGCCCAAAGCCCCAAGTCCACATGATTGTTCCAAGTACCCGTTTCATCTTTCACAAAAGTAGATAAAACAGGATTCTTTGAAAGTGTTGCTAAAGTAAGGGGTGTAATAAATTCTTTGGCTGCTTCGGTCATTACAATTTTTACTTCTGCTCCTTCCTTTACCAACAATCGAGTGAGACTTGCCATTTTGTAGGCGGCAATACTTCCTGAAATTCCGAGTAAAATTTTCTTACTTCTAAGCATTCTTTTGGCTAAATGAGATGATTTTTGAATGATTCAGTTTTTACGTACAAACTTAATCAAAATCAAAAAGGTCAAATGTATAACATCTGACCTTTTTGAATAATTTGTATGCTTGTATTAAATAGGATTGATACCATTTTTACTTATCAATCGCTACTTTGATTAGTCTTCTAAACCTCCATTTTGTTTTGGTAAAACAAAAGTGAATTTATCTTCCATAAATTCGTCGATTGCTAAAGAAGTAGGTTTTGGCAAACGCTCATAGAATTTAGAGATTTCGATTTGCTCACGGTTTTCAAAAATCTCTTCTAAATTATCTACCGACGAAGCAAATTCAGACAATTTGTTATTCAACTCTTCTTTAGATTTCAATGCAATTTGTCTTGCACGTTTCGAGATGATAGCTACGGCTTCATACGTATTTCCACCTGCTTTTATGGCAAGTTTATCTACGTCTCTGGTAATGATTGATGGATTCGTTGCCATATCTTTTGTTGTTCTGCTGTTTCTTGTTACTTTGCTCATTGCTCAATGACTGTTTATTGTTGTTTATCGGCAGCACCCACTTTAGAAGTGTTTGATTTTTCTTTTTCTTTGGCTGCTTTGTATTCAGCTTCAATTTTAGCGATTCTCTCACTTTCTTTCAAACTTACATCGTAAAGTTTTTCTGCTTTCTTTAGAAAATCACTTTTAGGGTACTTATCTACTAAATCTTGGTAAAATTTAATGGCATCGTCATAACGCTCTTTTTGTTTGCTTTCGATTGTACTCTGTGCCAATTCAAATTGTGCTTGTACTTTCAAAAATGCCAATTCTTCGTTATAATCAGAATCTGGATAATCACGTTGGAAATTCACAATTTCGATTACCGCAGACTTTAAAGTACCAATATTAAAAGGACTTGTTTTATAGTAAAGCTTTACTTTTTCAAAAGCTTTTGTTTCTAATTTCTTTCTTAACTCCTTAATAAGGTCGGTTGTTTCGTCTCTGTACTTGCTATCAGGGTAGTTGTTGATAAAACTCTGTAACTCGTTGATAGCCGTAATTGTACCGCTTTGGTCGAGATTGAACTGTGGTGAATTTTTGTACAAAGAATATGCCGACATATAAACGGCTTCTTCATAAAATTCACTTCGAGCAAAGGTTTCAGCAAAACGCTTGAAACGGAAATTTGCCATTTCATAATTGCCTGTATGATAGTCGCAATAGGCTTGATAAAAGGTAGCGATTTCCTGTTGGTCTGTACCCGTCAGAATTGGCAATAGTTCTTCAATTAAGATACTTGCTTTATCGTACTGTCCTTTTTTGAAGTAACGAATTGCGGCATTGTACTTCTTTTTCTCGTCAGTTGATTTTCTGAGTTTCTCGAAATTGCTACAAGCACTAATACTTAAAGCAAATAATATAAAAAGTAAAAATTTGTGAGTTCTCTGCATAAGACCGCAAAGTTAAGTAAATTTTGGGAGTTAGAAAATCAATAATTGTATTTGTTAATCAAAGGATTAAGCAAAATCAAATTTCGACATTAAAAAAACGAAATTCATGCACATTCTTCAAGATTTAACGATTTTTAACATTCTTTATTTCTATTGTTTCTAAACTTGTTTAGCAAACTATCGCCATTCCCGTACAACTGAGTATAAAGCATTATACAAATTCTTCTATTTTTGAAGAATAAGATTCAACCAAAATGTCTTTAAAACTGATGAATGTAAGTTTTAAAGTAATTTTGGATTTAGGGTTTCTGATTTCGGGAATTGGATAAAATACTTTCTCCAAAACGTTTTATATATCCGACATCTGAAATCCGCAAACAATAGTTTTATCATTATTCGTACAGCCCAGACTTAATTTACAACTCTTTTTATAACCTTATTAACTCATGTTCAATCAATTTTCATTCAAAGCTCGTTTGGGAATTCCTATGCTTTTTTTGGGCGGAACGGTACTTTTTTCCGCTTATCAGCATACGCCAACGAGTAGGTTTATCAATCATTACGTCGATTCTGTCTTGACAGAAGCACAAAAACGCTTGCCCGAAAATTCTTTAGCTGGTGTAAAAATGGCGGAAGGTTTATCTGTAAAAACTTTCGCTACCGAACCTATGCTCATGAATCCGACCGATATTGATGTGGATGCTCGTGGCAGAGTTTGGGTTTTAGAAGCCTACAATTATCGTCCAGCAATTACGCTGAATCCAACTCATAAAGAAGGCGACCGAATTATGATTTTGGAAGATAAAGACGGCGACGGCAAAGCAGATGAAAGTAAAGTATTTTATCAAGATGCTTCACTGAATGCTCCGTTGGGCATTGCTGTGTTAGGCAATGTGGTGCTGGTTTCGCAAAGTCCTTATGTGTGGAAATTGACAGACACCGACGGCGACGATAAAGCGGATAAAAAAGAAGTACTTTTCCAAGGCATTGGTGGCGAACAACACGACCACGGAATGCACACTTTTGTTTTTGGTCCAGATGGAAAATTGTATTTTAATTTCGGAAACGAAGGTCGCCAATTGAAAGATGCGGCTGGCAATATAGTAAAAGACCAATTTGGTAAAGAAATTTCACCCAAAAATTACCAAGAAGGCATGGTTTTCCGCTGTAATTTAGACGGTTCGGAAGTAGAATGTTTGGGACAAAATTTTAGAAATAATTATGAAGTAGCGGTAGATTCTTACGGAACGATGTGGCAGTCGGACAATGACGACGATGGCAACAAAGGCGTAAGGATTAATTATGTAATGGAATATGGCGACTATGGCTACAAAGATGCCGTAACACGTGCTTCTTGGCCAAGTAATCGTACTAATATTGAGGAAGAAACTCCAAGAAAACACTGGCATTTGAATGACCCCGGTACTGTTCCGAATTTACTTCAAACAGGTTCGGGTTCGCCAACGGGTATGATTATTTATGAAGGAAACCTTTTGCCAAAAGCTTTTCAAGGACAAATGATTCACTGCGAACCGGGACATAATGTAGTGCGTTCGTATCCTGTACAAAAATCTGGTGCTGGCTACTCTGCTGAAATCGTTAATATTATGAAGCAGGAAAAAGACCAATGGTTTCGTCCTGCGGATGTTTGTGTAGCTCCCGATGGTTCGTTAATCGTAGCCGACTGGTACGACCCTGGAGTAGGCGGACATCAGGCTGGCGACCAAAATCGTGGACGTATTTATAGAATTGCTCCTGAAAATACGCCTTACAAAACGCCAAGCCTTAATTTATCAACACCCTTAGGAGCTACTTTGGCTTTACAAAGCCCAAATATTGCTACTCGTTACTTGGCATGGAAAGCTTTAGAGAAATTCGGAAAAAGTGCTGAAACTGATTTAGTAAAACTTTGGAATTCGGATAATCAACGCATGAAAGCACGTGCTTTTTGGGCATTGTGTAAAATTGTTGATGGTAAAAAGTATGTAGAATTGGCACTTAACGATGCCAACGCTGATATTAAAATCGCAGGTTTAAGAGCAGCCCGTCAGTTGAAACTCAATGTTTTGGGCTACGTAAATGAATTGAAAAATAGTTCAGACCCACAAATTCGCCGTGAATGTGCCATTGCTTTACATGGAAATACTGCTGCGGAAGCGGCAAATATTTGGGCAGATTTGGCAATGCAACACGATGGCAAAGACCGCTGGTACTTAGAGGCATTGGGCATTGGAGCTTCTGATAACTGGGATGCGTGCTTTTCGGCTTATCTTAAAAAAGTAAACGACCCTACACAAACTTTGGCAAGCCGTGATATTGTTTGGCGAGCAAGAACTGATGAATCTGTGAAGTTTTTGGCAAGTTTGGCTACCGACAGTCACACGAGTTTGAAAGAACGTTTACGTTATTTTCGTGCTTTTGATTTTCTCAAGGGAAAAGTAAAATCAGAAGCGTTAATGTCGCTTTTGAAAGGCAATTCGGCTGAACAAAATGAAATCAATAAATTGGCTTTAAATCACTTGGATGTAGATTTTGTAAAAACTTCGCCAGTGGCAAAAGCGGCTTTACAAAAACTATTGGCTTCGTTGAATGGCAAAGAGTATTTGGAATTACAAGGAAAATATCTGTTGCCAGAAGAAAACCCACGACTCCTTTCGATGATTAAAAATGGCGAAATGGTGCGTCAGTCGGCTGAGGCTTTGATTAAATCGAACGAAGGTTTGGCATTAGTAAAACAGATTACAAGTAATCCGAAAGAAGATGCTGTTACCGTTAAACTTTTAGAAGGAATCAAATCTAACGGCGGACAGAATTCTTTAGATATTTTAAAAGGCATTATGCTGGATAAAACTCGTTCGGAACAAGTACGCCGTGAAGCCACTCGTGATTTAGGCGACAGCGATGGCGGACAAAATTTGATTTTAGCTTTATTGAAAGAAGGAAAAATTCAGAAAGAGTATATTCCTGTGGCGGTAGAAGGCGTAAGCAGAGCTTGGCGAAGAAACGTAAGAATTGAGGCAGCCAAGTATTTGGGTAATAGCAACAATAAAACCAGTAAACTTCCGCCAGTTTCAGAACTCATTGCCATGACAGGAGATGCTAAAAAAGGTGTTGCTGTATTTGCCGCCAATTGTTCGGTTTGTCACCAAGTAAATGGAGAAGGTATGGATTTTGGGCCAAAACTATCTGAAATCGGTTCAAAACTGGGAAAAGATGGTCAGTACTTAGCCATTATGTACCCCGACGCAGGCATTGGCTTTGGTTATGAAGGTTGGGAAATAAAAATGAAAGATGGTTCGGTATTAAACGGAATCATTGCTTCAAAAACAGAAACCGACATCAGTTTAAAAATGCCGGGGGGCATTGTGCAAAACCTAAAAACAAGTGCGGTAAAATCAATGAAAATGATGAATAATTCGATGATGCCAACGGGATTAATGGATGGAATGACTAAAGAAGAAGCCGTTGATTTGGTAGAGTACTTATCGAGTTTGAAGAGAAAGTAAAATTCAAGTAACTTATCATCAAATGCAAACATGAGTCATCCCGAATTTTGGGCAAAGCTTATCCATAGGATATTGTAAATGGCTATTCTTAATCTGTAAATCGGTATCGAAGCACTTCGGTACCGATTTCCTGTTCTATGACACCATTGTTTTAATACTAATTGTATCCAATTTCCCCAATTGTTCATTAGGTTCATCAAAAAGTCATAGATAAGTGCTACGATTCCAAGCAGCTTACATGTATTCTCAAAAAACCATAGTCTTGGAGACTCAATGGCTAATTCTGTTTTACAAAATCTAAAGGTCTGTTCTATAGACCATCTGTGCAT
>NZ_JAYFUM010000035.1:0-21634 GCF_034929435.1 Arcicella rigui | reverse complement strand
GATAGCGTTGACCTTGACCTCTACGTGGGTCTGAAAGGCTTTTAAAAAAATCATTAATCTCCATTACAAAATATTATTTGGACAAAATTAATAAAATATCAGAACTTAACAACCCTGCTGCGGAGAGGGGTCGGGGGTGAGGTTAAGAATACTTTTTAAAAGAAATACCTTTTACCTTATTATATTGAAGACTATTTGTACCAAAAGCTATTTTGATATAAGTCTTAACATCCATAGCAATCTCTACCAAACCCGTCTTTTCTCCATATAATACTTGTTGTCTTTTTGCTCTTGCCAAATCTAAAGATACGTGGGCATTAATAACAGCGGTATTAGCTTGTTTTAATTCATTTATATACTGCAATAGATTAGGCACTTTCAAAGCCTCCTCATTAGGGTTATACTCTGCATGATTAGCCACTACTGATACCAAAGCCCCAAGATGTTCAATCAGATAATTAAAGCTTTGTTGTGAAGAAGAATTTGTTTTAGGTACAGTAGCTACACCATCAACCATAACAGGCTCAGGTTTTTCTGTGGCTCGTCTTCCTTGAATTTTACGTTTAAAAGACTTTGCTCCTTCCAACACGGCATCATCTACCCCAGAAATCAGCAGTGTATTAAAAATTTGTGTACTTAGCGGACGAATTTGATTAAATAGCTTTTTGCGGTTTTCTACTGCAATGTCATGAGCCGTAATGAGTGCCATCACTTCTGCCATTACCGTTCGAGCTTCGGTCAATAAAGTTTGTAGTTGTGGATATTTGAGGGCATCTCTGGAGGGATTATAAGTAGCACCCAAATTGGAACAATAAGTAATAAGGTTTTCGAAATTTGCGATGTTTGCAGCATTGCCGCCATCTTGTAGATTTGCCATGAGCATATTTGTTTAAGGTTGATAAAACAATAGATAAAAAGATAATTACTCAGCATTAGAGTAGTTAATATATGTTGAACTTATTATAGTGGCGTATCAGCTAATTTATTATTGACTGATTATTAGATAGTTGAATATAAAAATAAATATTTATAAAATAAAACGCTACTCAAGATTTTTTCAAAAAACTTATTTTATGGTAAAAATGATTGACAGCCATGATAATTGTTTACCGTATAATAAGTTTTTGGGAGATTTTTGTGATAGAAGTTTTGAAATGTTGGATGGATTAAAGTATTTGCGAGATAATTGCATTTGCAACAACTCTTGTTTTATATTAATGTGTTTGTAATGTAGTTTAGATTGTCAAAACACTTTTATAAGTGAAGGACTATGCTAAGTTCTATTAAATTGATTATCCATAATGAAAATAACAAAATACCACGCTAAATATTTTGCTTATGAACTTACAAGGCAATTGCCTTCTAATGATATTGGTAAATTAACTGCGTCTTTACAAGATGCTCAGGTAGATTTAAACCCTCATCAGGTAGAGGCTGCCTTGTTTGCCTTTAAATCTCCGCTGTCAAATGGGGCTATTTTAGCAGATGAAGTTGGATTAGGTAAAACAATAGAAGCTGGCATTATTTTATCTCAACAATGGGCTGAAAGAAAAAGAAAACTATTAATTATATCTCCATCCAATCTTAGAAAACAATGGAATCAAGAATTAGCCGATAAGTTTTTTTTACCTTCAACTATTTTAGAAACAAAATCTTTTAACCAAGAGCTAAAAAATGGTAATCTTAATCCATTTAACCAAAATGATTTAATTGTTATTTGTTCTTTCCAGTTTGCTAAAGCAAAAGCAAGCTATTTAGAACATACCAATTGGGATTTAGTCATTATTGATGAAGCACACCGCTTACGAAATGTCTATAAAACTTCCAACGTAATAGGCAATGCCATTAAAAACGCATTGTTACCCCGTAAAAAAGTATTACTTACTGCTACACCACTTCAAAATTCTATCTTAGAATTATATGGTTTAGTTAGTATTATTGATGAATATATATTTGGTGATTTAAAAAGCTTTAAAAGCCAGTACAGTCACCAATTAGAAGAACATGATTACTTAGAATTGAGAAATAGGTTGCAACCCGTTTGTAAACGAACTTTACGCAGACAGGTCTTAGAATATATCAGCTATACAAATCGTAGGGCTATAAGAGAAGAATTTATTCCTTTACCCCAAGAACAACAACTGTATGATTGGGTATCGGAATACTTACAACGCCCTCAATTGTATGCTTTACCCAACGGTCAAAGGCAATTAATGACTTTAATCCTACGTAAATTATTGGCTTCATCAACCTATGCTATACATGGAACTTTTGATACTTTGATTAAAAGGTTAGAATTAGTTCTGCAAAAACAAAACAATGATTTAATAGAAGAGATAGATGAGGATTTTGAATCTTTAGATGAAATTCAAGACGAATGGTTAAATGATGATGACTTGGTAGTGGAAGAAGCTATACTTTCAGAGGCAGACATAGAAGCTATAAAAAATGAAATTCAAGACCTTAAAAAATTTAGAGAATTAGCAAAGATAATCAACGTTAATTCTAAAGCAGAACAGCTTTTTAAAGCCTTAGATAAAGCGTTTGAGCAACTTAAAAAATTAGGTGCTAAAGAAAAAGCGTTGATTTTTACAGAATCAAAAAGAACACAAGATTATTTGTTAAGTATTCTTGAAGCACGAGGCTATAAAGGAAAAGTAATTCTCTTTAATGGGTCAAATAACGACCCTAAATCAAATGAAATTTATCGAAATTGGCTTAACACACATAAGGGTACTGATAAAATAACGGGATCTGCAACGGCTGACAAAAGAGCGGCAATTGTTGAATATTTTAAAGATGAGGCGACTATTATGATTGCTACCGAAGCAGCTTCAGAAGGCGTAAACCTTCAGTTTTGCTCGCTTGTTGTCAACTACGATATGCCTTGGAATCCTCAACGCATAGAGCAAAGAATTGGTCGCTGTCATAGATATGGACAAAAATTTGATGTCGTTGTAGTAAATTTTGTCAATATTAAAAATGATGCCGATATTAGAGTATATCAATTATTAGAAGAAAAATTTCAGCTTTTCAATGGTGTTTTTGGGGCAAGTGATGAAGTATTGGGAGCAATTGGCAATGGCATTGATTTTGAAAAAAGAATAGCCCAAATATATAATGAATGTCGGAATGAAGCTGAAATCAAAAAAGCTTTTGACGCTTTGCAAGAAGAACTAAAGCCTGCCATTACGGCTAAAATTCAAAATGTTCGTTCTACTTTGTTAGAAAACTTTGATGAAGCCGTTCGAGAAAGATTAAGAGTTGATTTTGAAAAATCAAAAGCCTATCTCAATACCTTTGAACAAAAACTATGGCGTACTACAAAATTCTTTTTAGAAGACTACGCTACATTTCATGATGATAATTATTCGTTTAGTTTGGTGAACAGCCCTTTTCCAGAAGATAATATCCATGCTGGACCTTATATGATATTAAGACCTGAAAAAGGTAAGAAAAAATCGGATATATACATTCCTGATGATACAAACATATACAGGATTGGTCACAAATTAGCTCAAAAAATATTAAAATCGTGCAAAGAAGAAGCAACTCCTGTTGCGGAAATAGTGTTTGATTATACCAATACGCCTACTCAAATTACTTTATTGGAAAAGTATATTGGTCAATCGGGCTGGTTACAAGTTCAGCACCTTGCTATCAGTTCTTTTGAACATGAAGACTATATCCTTCTGGCTTGTTTTACTGATGAAGGTGAACAAATTGACCAAGAAACCGCTCAAAGGCTGTTTTCGCTGTATGCTACTGTAAACCATAACATCGCTAAACCGACTGATGTAGCAATGAAAGCAAATGAGATGATTGAGCATCTAAAACATGAGCTTGTACACGAAAATGCCAATAGAAATCGTGATTTTTTTGATGTAGAAATGGATAAGCTTGACCAATGGGCAGACGATATGAAAATTGGCTTGGAAAGAGAAATCAAAGATTTAGATGCTGAGATTAAATTAAGAAAAGCAGAAGCCAAAAAATTACTTGACCTCAATGCGAAAGTAAAAGCACAACGACATATTAAAGAGTTAGAAAAAAAGCGAAGTGAAAAAAGGGAAGCATTGTTTTCTGCACAAGATGATATAGACGAAAAGAAAGAGGACTTACTTAGTAATATTGAAAAAATGCTTAACCAAAAAATTAAGCAAGAAGAACTATTTACCATCAAATGGGCAATTGTATAATATGAGTCATAAAAATCAATTACAGAAACTCGAACTCACGTGGATTGGCAAAGGCGAAGAACCTGCACTTGAGCCACGCATACTGATAGAAAACCCCGAGTACAGCTACGGCGACCTCAATAGCGAAAATATGCTTATACACGGTGATAATCTCCTTGCCTTAAAAGCCCTTGAACAGGACTATACTGGTAAAATAAAGTGTATTTATATTGATCCTCCTTATAATACTGGTAGTGCTTTTGAGCATTATGATGATGGTATTGAACACTCGCTTTGGCTTTGTTTAATTAGGGATAGACTAAAAATTCTAAATAAACTACTTGCAGAAAATGGTTCAATTTGGATATCAATTGATGACAACGAGTTTCATTACTTAAAAGTATTAATGGATGAAATATTTGGCAGGAATAATTTTATTGCAAATAATGTTTGGCAAAAAATCCATAGTACTAAAAATGACGCTAAGTATTTATCTGTAAATCACGAGTATGTCTTGGTTTATGCTAAGAATTATGAAAAATTAATACTCAACCTTTTGCCTCGGTCTGAGGAAATGGATAGTAGATATAAAAATCCTGATAATGATCCAAGAGGACCTTGGCAATCCGGTGATTTAGTTGCCAATGAAGAGAGAACAAATGGATATTATGATGTTATTAGTCCTTCGGGTAATATTTTTAATGTTCCCAAAGGTAAACACTGGGTTTATGCAGAAGACAGAATGAAGCAGATGATTTTAGAAAACCGAATTTGGTTTGGTGTTAAAGGTGATGCTTTTCCAAGAAAAAAAAGGTTTTTATCTGAAGTTCAAGAAGGAAGAAAGGGAAACACTTGGTGGGAAAGTAAAGAAGTCGGGCACAATCAAGAAGCAAAAAGAGAAGTTAAGGCATTAAATCCAAAAGATATTTTTGGAACCCCAAAGCCTGAGCGATTAATTGAAAGAGTTTTAAGTCTTGCAACGAATCTTGGCGACCTAGTTCTTGACTCATTTTTAGGTTCGGGCACAACAGCTGCCGTGGCCCACAAAATGGGCAGGCGTTGGATAGGTGTAGAGTTGGGCGAACACGCCAAAACACATTGTGTGCCTCGCCTAAAACAAGTAGTAGATGGCGAGCAGGGCGGTATCAGTAAAGCTGTTAATTGGCAAGGCGGTGGTGGTTTTAAATTTTATACCCTTGCTCCCAGTTTATTAAAACAAGATAAATTTGGTAATTGGGTGATTAGCGGGGAGTATAATGCCGATATGTTAGCAGCCGCTATGGCAAAACAAGAAGGGTTTAAATACCAACCTCATGCAAGTATTTATTGGAAACAAGGGCAAAGTTCGGAACAAGATTTTATTTTTACCACTACTCATTTCCTTACCGTAGAAGCGTTAGAAAGCATCAAAGAGGATATGCAAGCAGGCGAAACCTTGTTGATTTGTTGTAAAAGTTTCCAAAAAGAGTGTAAAGACAAATACAGTAATATTACCATCAAAAAAATACCACAAATGCTTTTGGGTAGATGCGAATTTGGTAAAGAAGATTACAGCCTAAACATTATCAATATGCCAGCAAACGAACAAGATTCAACGGATTTGACAGAAGAACAAAGTTTTAGAGATGAAAAAGTAAGTGTTCAGGAAATGTTGGATAAACGTAAGAAAGAAAAAAAGAAAAGAAATGATGCACCATCACTTTTTGATTAACCCTATCAGCCTTTTACATTAAAAACCTTGTTTAGACAAATATGAATCCAATTGCCAATAATATAAAACAACGCTTATCTTTAAGAGAACCCCTTCAAGATTCACTTGATATTGTAGCACAACTTACCCAAGCATTATCGCTAAACAAAGAAGTAGATTTAGCATCGGAATTAGAAAAAGTAAAAGCTCATTTCCCTACTTGTACAGATTTTGAAAGAGACTTTGTTTCCATTGCTTTTTCTATTGCGACAGGCGTAGGAAAAACCCGATTGATGGGGGCAATTGTAGCTTATTTATACTTACAAAATGACATTAAAAACTTTTTCATTTTAGCACCAAACCTTACGATTTATGATAAGCTC
Source organism: Arcicella rigui (assembly GCF_034929435.1). Classification (NCBI taxonomy): domain Bacteria; kingdom Pseudomonadati; phylum Bacteroidota; class Cytophagia; order Cytophagales; family Flectobacillaceae; genus Arcicella; species Arcicella rigui. Next base: position 15,383 of record NZ_JAYFUM010000035.1, on the reverse strand, counting down.
ATTGAAGATTTTGGTAATCCAGCCTATCATAAATACGTTTTTAATGGTATATCAGAATTTGTGCATAACAGACCTGTCGTAATTACTGGTGATAATTACAGTAGCACTCAATTAAGTATAGATCAAGGAGGTGCAAATGTTCGTATCAATATTTTCAATATTGCCAAGTTTAATTCCGACAACAAAGGTTCTAAAAAAGATGGTGTTAGTTTAGCTCCTAAAATCAAAAGACTATCCGAATACTTAGGACAATCTTATTGGGAATATTTAACTGGTTTAGACGATTTAGTAATTCTAATGGACGAAGCACACCGCTATCACGCAGATGCTTCTAAAAACGCTATTAATGAATTAAAACCAATATTAGGCATAGAACTAACCGCTACACCATTTGATGAAAAAGGAAAACAATTTAAAAATGTAGTTTATGAATATTCTTTAGCACAAGCCCTATCAGACGGTAAGTTTGTAAAAAACCCTGCTATTGCCACCAGAAAAAACTTTCAAAAAGGCTCATTAACTGATAGAGAAGTTGAAATCATCAAACTGGAAGACGCTATCAGCATACACCAAGACACCAAAAACGAATTGGAAATCTATTCCAAAAGTAATGAAGTGAAATTGGTAAAACCATTCATTTTGGTTGTATGTAAAGATATAGCACACGCCAAGGAAATTTACGAACTAATCAACTCAGATACTTTTTATGATGGACAATACAAAGGCAAAGCTTTACAGATAGATTCATCTACCAAAAAAGAAGAAGACATAGAAAAGCAGTTTGTTTCATTAGAAAGTCCAGATAATGAAATAGAAATTGTAATCCATGTAAATATGCTCAAAGAAGGTTGGGATGTTACTAATTTATACACCATAGTGCCACTTCGTGCCGCTAATGCAGGTATTTTAATTGAGCAAACTATTGGTAGAGGTTTACGTTTGCCTTATGAGGGTAAACGTACAGGGGTAGATAAAATAGATAAATTGACAGTAGTTGCTCACGAAAATTTCAATGCAGTGATTGAAGCAGCTCAAGACCCTAATTCGGTATTAAATAAAATGAGTTTTGTAGAAATAGCCGAAGAAGATTTATCTACTAAAACCATTGTAGTTACTTCACAGCCCGTAATGGTGGAAACTTTTGTAAAGGAACAAGAGAAAATAAATGTCATTACCAACCCTCAAGATAAACAAAAAGCACAAAACAACTTAGATGCTAAAAAGGCAATTATCAATGCTTTGCCTAATTTTAATTCTTTACCTGAGGTTCGTAAGGTCGAAGATTTATGTAAGGAAGAAGTAAAAAGTCAAGTAATTAAGCAGATAGAGAAAAATCTATCCGAAGGGCAACTTAATATATTTGCCGCTCAAATTGTAGAAGAGGCCAAAGTAGTGTATGATGTAATGGTTTCAGAATATAAAAAGAACATTATTGAAATACCACGTATGGACTTAGTCCAAGGTGAAACAAGAGCCGAGTTTAAACATTTTGATTTAGATATTATTGAATTCAATTTTCAAGCTTTAGAGCAAGAAATTATTCGATTGGGTTTAAAAGATAAGCAAGTAGAAACACTTAAAGCAAAATCAAGCGGTTTGTATGGCAACCCTATTAAACTTATCATCTCGGAATTAATTGATTTTCCAGAAATTGATTATGATGAGAATGCAGATTTACTATATCATTTGGCTACTCAAGCCTATGAAGCTATAAAATCTAATATAAGTAACGAAGCAGAGTTACCGCAGGCAATCTTTCAGTTTAAAGCCACCATTGCTGAAAGAATTTACAATCAAATGAAGAAACATTTTATTTTGCACACTACAGGGTACAATAAACCAAATATTTTACCTTTCCAGAAAATAGAGCAATGGAGTTTTTCTTCATTGGTAAATGCGGGCTATAAAGATTACCGAGATATAGTAAGCCCAACTAACATGATTCCTAAATATGTATTTAGGGGTTTTGAAAAAGCTTGTCATTTTGAATATAAGTTTGACAGTAAAGCAGAACAAGATTTAGCATTTGTTTTAGAAAATGATACATCCGTTATCAAATGGCTTAGACCAGCCCCCAACCAATTCAGAATTTATTGGGATAACAACTCAAAAAGATACGAGCCTGACTTTATCGTAGAAACGGAACAGAGTATTTATATGCTTGAGGTGAAACGCTCAGACCAAATAGAAGAAGAAACGGTTTTAGCAAAAAAAATAGCAGCAGAACGTTTCTGCAAATACGCATCAGAATATACATCAGTTCATCAAGGTAAAAATTGGGAATATTTAATTTTACCTCACAATGAAGTCAGTAGAACCGTAAGTATGAAATATTTATCGACGATGTTTAAAGGTTAAAGTAATTAAGCCCTCACTGTTCCAAGTTAAAAACTTGGAACAATAAATCAAGTGCAGTCTCTGAATGCACAACAAGAACAAGGAACAGCAAAGATTGAATACCTTACTACTTCTATAATGTTCAGTTTGGTTGCAGTCGAAGACTGCTTTATGTTGGGCGTTCCAAGTTTTAAACTTAGAACAGCAAGGGGGTCATGCCATGAGTGATTGAACGAGATGAGCAAAGAATCAATTAATTTACTACAGTTAATATTTGTGACTAATATTTAAACACAAGCATAATATGGTTGTCATTGCAATTACTCTGTCTATACTCATGAATTTAGCTCCTAAATGGATGCTGAAAGAGAAATTTGAATCCTTAGAAAATAATTTCAGTTGGATAATTCCACTAACAAAATTATCAGGATTAGTCTTGAGTAGTGGCTTGGCATTCTTGTTGATATCGGGGGTTACGATATTAAGAAAAGATAGGTTTATTGAAAACAAAAATGCTATTTATGGACTCAAATTCAATAGTCAAATGAAAGAATTTGGGTTTCAGGATACCATGAAAATCATCGCTATTAATGGAAAAGAACCCGAAAGAGTATCTGATATTTTATCACATATATTTTTAGAAGACGGAAACATAGAAGTTTCAGTGGTGAAAAATGGCATCAAAAGTAAGATTTTACTAAATGATGATGATAAACATTCACTAATGGGTAGTTTGGAAACACCAGTGATAGCTCCGATAATGTATGATTCAAAGGGAGAAAATAAAATTATCATCACAACAAAAAACTATGGAATCTCCGAAGTATTATATAGGTTCGGGTATTTTTGGAATAAGGCTTGGTCGCTTATTCAACTGAATCCTGTTTTGAGAGGACCATTTGGAATAAAAAAGGTCTCAATATTTAGTAGTCCCAAATTCTATTTTTCAGGTTTGTTACTAACGCTTACCTTCACTGGAGTTTTGAATTTATTGCTTTTACCGGGCTTTAGTGTTGGGAATTTTATCATATCTGTCATCGAAACTTTGAGGAAGAAATTATATGGCAAAAAAAGTAAACGTTTAATCGAGTGGATTTTAATTTCTTTTACCACTGTTTGGTTACTGATAATAGTCGAATAAAACAGCAAATGATTTGTCGTAGAGATGAGGCAATGCCTCGTCTCTACATTTTTTCCATTGTCTCTCTATAATCCTCAGTTTGGTCGCAGTCGAAGAATGCTTTTTATCAGACAATTCCAAGTTTTTAAACTTCCTTGGAGACCCCGAAAAGCTCCACAACATGTCAATACTCTTTTTAACAATCCTTTCCAATCATTCCAAGAGTATTTACCTAAAAGCAACTCTCTGTATTATTTATACTGAAAGCCTATTTTTTGTAACACACTTACATATTTATAGTATAAAAATGTAAAATGAATAAATCTATCATCTATATTTACAACTCATTTACAAAGAATATAGCTATGATTATTAACTTCTGTGTTCAAAATTTTGGCTCAATAAAAGAGAAACAAACGTTGTCATTCGAGGCAGACAAGTCCAAACACTTAGAGGACTATTATATAATCAATGCTGTCAATGGGATAAGACTTTTAAAACTTGGGCTAATTTATGGGGCTAATGCTTCAGGAAAAACGAATGTATTAAAAGCCATTGATTTTTTAAGAAGCTTGGTTATAGAGCCAGAAAACAAAAAAACGAATGACTTGAGCTTTCATCCATTTTTATTTGATACGACTATCTCTAAGGCATCATCAATATTATCAATTGAGTTTATTCAAAATGATATTAGATACTTCTATGAAGTAGAATTTAATAAAAAAGCCATCCTAAAAGAAGAGCTAATTCATTTCAATCCAAACAGGTCTTCAATTTTTAAAAGAACGACCAATTTAGAGAATCAGTTTTCAAAAATAAAATTAGGAAGTAAAATAACAATTGATAGATTATCCCAAAAAAATTTAGAGTCAAACACACTTTGGAATAATACGGTTTTAGGAGGTTTTTTAAAGACCAATATTGAATTTAAAGAGTTAAAAGAGGTTACAGATTGGTTTTCTAACTTTTTACAACCAATCGTACACACGACAACAGAATTGGATGGGTATGTGACATCAGGTATTGATTCTTCCGTGATAAATAAGCACGTTGTTGTTAGTATTCTAAAAAAAGCAGATTTTAATATTTCTGATGTAATCATCAACAAAGAGGAAAAGGATATTCCTGTTGGTTTTATTGACTTTCTTGAAAAACAAGTAAAAGCTCCCATTGAAAAAGTAAATGAACTTAAAAACAAGGGGAAAGTCACTTCATTAAACATAGAATTTGAACATACAGTAAATGAAGAAAAATACAGTCTTGCTTTGGAACTTGAGTCACAGGGAACACAGAGGTATTATGGTTTTGCAGGTTTATTAAGTCAACTTATTAGTAGTTCAATTGCCATACCTATTGATGAACTCGAATCATCACTTCACCCAGATCTTTTTACTCATTTTCTTTTATCTTTTCTTATCAACTCCAAACAATCACAATTGATTGCAACTACTCATAACAGAGAGCTATTGAATAACAAAGATATTTTTAGAAATGATGCAATATGGTTCACTGAGAAAACTGAAAAGAGTTCTACTAATTTATACTCTCTTGCAGATTTTGACAGTTCTGTCATAAGAGATACCAGTAGCGTTTATAATGCCTATAAAATCGGTAAACTTGGAGCAGTTCCAAGTTTAGGCGATTACTTCATCGATACGGACAATGAGAACTAAAAGACATATAAAAGAAAAAAAGAAGTTCGCTATTGTGATTGATGGTGAAACTGAATACTGGTATTTTCAAATGCTTAAAAGAAATGAAAAGAGTATTGCAGTTGATATAGAGCCCAAAATCCCTCAAAAAAAGAAGCTTTCTGATCAGTATCAAAGTGTTATCGAACTATCCAAAAACTATGATAAAGTTTATTGGATAATTGATTTGGATGTCATTATAAGCGAGTCTTTATCTGTAAAAAAAGGTAACAAGAGGAGTATTGATACCTTTCTTGAATATAAAAAAATTATTGCAAAAAAATACAAAAATATTACTTTAATCATAAACCAGCCTTGTCTTGAGTTTTGGTTTCTTGTACACTTTGAAGCAACTACTCAGCAATTTTCAAACTGTGAAGAGGCTGGGAAAAAGCTCAAAAAATATTTACCTGATTATGAAAAAAGCAAAAAGTATTTCACCAAAAATGACCATGATATATACATTAAGTTAAAACCTCATTTGAATACCGCCTTTTCAAATGTAGATAAACTACCACTTTTTGACAGTGAAAACCTCAACAAAGGAACAAGTGAAATGGGGAAATTTTTTGAAGAGATACAACTAAAAAAAAGGCTATCATCGCCCAAGTAACAACACTCATACCACAATAATCAGAGTAATGACATTAGAATTGATAGTAGTTGTATATAACAATTAAGGAGTACGCTCATTCATGGCATGAGTGTACTTTCAACTCCAAACATTTCAGTACTCTTTTTACAATCCTTTCCAACCATTTCAAAATATTAAGCGTCTTTTGAACATCAATGAAGATTTTCAAACAATTTGCTTATGAAAACCATATCAATCATCACCCTCGTACTTTCTGCATTTTTGCTTTCTTGTCAGAAACAAAATGTTAGTCCTGCTTCTTCTGAACGTAATGCTTACAATGAAGAGCTTAAAGGTTCTTGGAAACTTGTTAGTGTGTTAATGGGCGACATCATGGATTTACCTTGTGGTACGAATACACCAAGCAGAGGCGACCTTAGCTTAATCGCTAATCTTGACTCTACGAGTACTTCGGGAAATGGATTTGTAATCAATGGACAATCGGCAGTAAACTTATACTTTGCTCATTTAGAAGTACTTAGCTACAACCAAGAAAAGCTTGAAGGTACTTTGAAAATTTCAAATTTGGGAAGTACAAAAATGGCTGGCACTTACGAAATGAATGCTTGTGAATCAAGATTTTTTAATATTCTTTCTGAGGCTAAAAATTATAGATTCATCAAGAGTAATGAAGGTAAAACAATACTTCATTTAGGAACTTTTAATAAAAACCCAATGCCAACTTATGATGCGGGTACATACTTAATTTTTGAAAAAGTAAAATAAGTTTCTTATCAAAATAGCCCTAATCACTTGATGAGGCTGTCCAAAAAGTTTTTATCGCCAAATATTATTCTGTGAAAGACCTCACCCCCAACCCCCTCTCCTGCTGAGAGGGGGCTTTTTTAGCTCCTAAAACTCCCCTCTCAGCAGGAGAGGGGTCGGGGGTGAGGTGACCGACGCTCGGTCTTTTTCCAAAGAATATTTGGTTGTTGCTTTCTTTTTGGACAGCATCTTTTTTGTGCCGTTTTATTTAGATTGTCTTTGCCAAAAAAAGTAAAAAGGTATTCCCGTAGCGATTAATGCTAAACCAGAAAGGGCTTCTTTGGGTTGATTGAACACCGTAACCATCAAAAGTGAAACACAGAAAAGTACAAAAAACAGAGGAAGATAAGGATAAGCGATTACTTTATATTTTCTTTCAATTTCTGGACTTTTAATTCGTAAAATGATTACCCCCAGAGCAGTACTTCCATAAAAAATAAAAGAAGAAAAAATTAACATATCCGTCAATTGGTCGAAACTTCCAGACCATATCAATACGATAGACCACAAGCCTTGAATCAAAATAGCAACATCAGGTGTTTTGTAAATCGGATGAATTGAAGAAGCTTTCTGGAAAAAAAGTTGGTCACGCCCCATCGCATAAAAAAGCCTTGCCGACATTAAAATTGTACTGCTGGTAGCGTTGAGTGTAGTGATCAAAATCAAACAAGCAATAAATAGCATTCCCGTTTTTCCTGCTATTTGGTTGGCTACTTCTACGGCTGCAATTTTGTTTGCATTCTGATTCAGTGTTATAAAGAAATCTATGGGTAAAATATAAGCAAAAACGGTATTCAACAATACATAAATCAAAATGACGATGCCTGTTCCAAAACCTAAAGCCAAAGGTAAATTCTTTTGTGGGTTTTTAATTTCTTCGCCAATGTATCCAATGTGATTCCAACCTTCGTAACCCCAAAATGCTCCTAAACTGGCAATTGCCATGGCTTTGAGTACGCCACCATTACTAAAATTTGCTGTATCGAAAGTGCTACTTTTTTGGGTTAGGTTTTCCCAACTTCCTACTGGAGATAAGAATCCAGCCAAAATAAAAATGGCTACTGCCCCAAACATGATATAAGTAAGCCAAGAGCTTAATCCTTCGGCAGCGGACAAACCTCTGAAATTGACGTAACTTAAAATAATGATAAGTAGAGATGCTAATAATTTAATCGAAAAGTTATCGAACAAAGCAAAACCTAATACTGAAAATTTGCTTTCGATAAGAGGAAGCGGTACTAAACTATTGAAAGATTGAGCAAAAATATAAGCAAGGGCGGCAATGGAAGCGGTTTTCATCACCGTGAAATTTCCCCAACCATACATAAAAGCAAAAAAGCGACCGTAGATTTTCTGAAAGTACTTGTACTCCCCTCCTGAATCTGGAAACATACTTGCCATTTCGGCAGTGGATAAAGCACCTGCCAAACTGATAAATCCTGCTAAAATCCAACATAAAATTACCAAAAGTGGTGAACCCAATTCAGCCGACATCGGAGCGATTTTCTTGAAAACACCCGAACCAACAATGACACTGACGACTAAAATAGTGGCGGCACGAAGCCCAATTTTGGGAATTAATTTTGTCATGATTTATGCGAGGATTTCAAAACCAAAACCTGCTTTATCGTTAATTTTCATCAAGCCATCTTCTATGCTAAAACCACCAGAAACCAAATCTTCGGCTAAATCGAAACTACCGTCGAGGTCTAGATAACGAGTATTGGGGCAACTATAAGCCACGTGTAAAGCAGCGGTAATACTGGCGATACTTTCATCATTACATCCCCAAAAAAGCTCAATTCCAGCATTTTGGGCAATATTGGCAATTGACAAAGCTCCCATAATTCCGCCACATTTCATCAATTTAATATTATATATTCCGAAAGGCTGAGGTTCTTGGCTGAATTTCAAGGCATATTTAGCATTTTTCATGGACTCATCTGCCGTTAATATTTTACGATCATCAGCGTCCAAAATCAATAAACCTTTTTCTTGTCCGACGGGTAAAGGCTGTTCTATTAATTCAATTTTTGCTTCTTTAGTTGCTGAAAGAAAATACTGTAAATCTTGAATGGAATAACCTTGATTGGCATCTACTCGGATAAGCATTTTGTTTTTATACAATTCATCCAAACGTAAAATTCTTTCAATATCTTCTTCTACGTCGATACCCGTTTTTACTTTCAAAATCTTAAAACCCAATTGAGCAAAGTTTTTTGCTTCTTCGAGCGTTTCTGCCACATTCATAATACCAATTGTTACCGAAGTAGGCAAAGCTTTTACTTTTTGTCCATAAAAAGAGGCTACCGAAACACCCAGATATTTACCAAAAGCATCATGCAAAGCAAGGTCAATGGCGGCTTGTGTGCCGGGAAGTAAGGCAAAATGTTGGTGACTTTCAAAAATAATTTGTTGAAAATGACGAATATCTCTCCCGACTAAATTCTCCACAAATTCCGTTTGAAGGTTTGCTAAAGTCTGCTCAGGACTTTCGCCAACTACTTCCTCCGCAGGACTTGCCGAACCTAAACCCACGATACCATTGGCTAAAGTAATTTCCAGAAAAACCAAGGCTACATCTGCAAAAGTATTGTAAGCAATGGTATAAGGTTTTGTTAAGGCTAATTTATTAATAAAAGGTCTAACGGCGATGATTTTCATGGTTGATTGATTTTAAAATGGGAATAATTCGCTCAACGCCTTCTTGAATCGGTAATAAAACAGGAATATGAAGCTCCGTTTCTAAATCTTTCTGAAAAGTTTTGTACTCTTCTTCGCTACATTCTTCGGTATTTAGGGCTATCGCAATTACTTTTGAACCCAATTTTTCAATCAATGCTATTTCAGATTGAACACTTGGGATTTCGCCCCAATGAGCATCGTTATCAAAGTATTTTCTTTTCGGGGCATGCACCAAAACGACAGATTTAGCATTGCCCGAAATTAAAAATTCAAAACCACAAGGACCACTCGGATTGCGTAGTGAAGATTGTCCTTCTAAAAGAATAAAGTCAGGATTGGTTTCTTTCTGACAAGTAAGAATGGCGTTTTCTAATTCACCCGACACAAAATCATTCAAGGTTGAATCAAAAATAAACCCATACTTTCCGCCTTGTAGCCAGCCAGTTTGTCCGGTATAAATCATTTGTGCATTCAAATTATCCGATTCACAAGCTTGGCGAATCAATCGGGCTGTTGTGCGTTTTCCCATGGCACAGTCCATGCCCAACACTGCAATGATTGGCGTGTTGAGATGCAATATTTCGCCCGTCCAAAAATGTAAATCTTTTCTACTTTTAGGTTTACGAATGTCGGTTAATGTTACACCATTTTCAGCCGCTAAAGCCACAAAATCAGGCTTTTCAACCAAGTACTCATGCAAACCATTGACGATAGAAATTTTATATTGAATCGCTTTTTTAATAATTTCAAGCATATCCACAGGCAAAACACCACCAACCGTTGCTACTCCAATAATTAAATAATTGATTTCTGTTAGATTTTCGACAGCCAATTCTAAAGATTCAAAAATCGGAATATTTCTATTTTTTCCATCCAATAATTCGCCCGCATCTTTCCCTGCGGTAGTTGCATCGTCAATTACTCCTACTATTTTATATCTTTCAGTTCCTCTGATGAGTCCATGAGCCGTTTTGGCATCACCTGTCATCAACAATCCGTTTGTTAATAATAAAGCTTTATTCATTGTTTTTAATGTAGGATGTTGAAAACATCAATTGTATTTTATAATTTGTTGTACTCAGTATTTATATATTTTGGATTGGGGATTTCTGATTTCGGATATTTCGACAAGCTTAATAAATCCGACATCTGAAATCCGAAGTCCGACACCCTAAACCTTAAATCCGAAATCTGAAATCCGACATCCGAAATCCATTCTCCTATTTTCTTTTAATCAATACGCCAGGACATTTGCCAGTCACCAGAAACGATTGATAAACGATTTGTCCATTCACCCAAACCTTTTCAATACCAGTCGAAAGGGCTTTCCCATACTGAATATTAGCATTATCAATCACTGTGTCAGGATTGAAAAGTACCAAATCGGCATAATTTCCATTCGCAATGATACCACGGTCTGAAATCCCCAGATGTTCGGCTGAAAGTCCTGTCATTTTATAAATGGCATTTTCTAAAGACATCAATTTTTGTTCACGGACATAACGCCCCAAAATTCTTGTGAACGTTCCATGTCCACGAGGATGACCACTCGAAGAACCATCAGAACAAAAATTAGTATATTGCCAATTCAAGAAATTAGAAACATCAGTATCGTCCATTGATTTTCCCATGATGGCTTCAATGCCTTCTTTAAAGTCTGGATTTTTCTCTTCAAAATCTGCCGCAATGGCTATCAAATTCATTAATGTTTGCGAAGGTTTTTCTTTTCTTTCCTCCGCAATGGCAGAAATCGTCTTTCCTGCATAATTTGGATTGGGAGCAAAACGAACCAAGACCGATTGAGCAGGGTCAAATAATTGGTTTACCGCAAATTCAGCACTGATGGGATTGGTATAATCTCGATTTGGAAAGAGTACTCTTAACGTAGAATTCCAGAAATTATAAGGATAACAATCGGCAGTAATGTCAACGCCTTCGGCTCTGGCTTTTTGTAACTGTGCCAATAATTGAGGCGATTTTCCCCACTGGTCTTTTTTTGCAATTTTAATATGTGAAATTTGTACAGGAATTTTTGCCGTTCTACCGATTTCAATAATTTCGTCGATGGCTTCTTCTAAATTAATGTCTTCACTTCTAATGTGGCTCATGTATCTTCCACCAAAATCTTTGACAATTTTTGCCAATTGCAATACTTCATCTCGGTTTGAGAAAAAAGCAGATTCGTATTCCAAGCCCGTATTCAAGCCCAAAGAACCCTTTTCCATTTCCTTTTGTAGCAGTACTTTCATTTGTTCAAGCTCGCTTGCTTTGGCGGTTCGGTACAAACTTCTTGCTCCTAATACATTGGCTCTGAGGGTAGAATGTCCCGTAAAAGAAGCAATATTTACTGCCACAGGTCTTTTTTTGAAGAAATTTTCTAAAGAATCCATCGAATAACTTCCACCATCTTGTCCAATCACAATCGTCGTAATGCCTTGACTTGCCGTGGGAATCGCCTGAGGTATTTTCTCTAAACCTCCAAAATGATGACTATGCGAATCTATAAAACCGGGAGCTAACACCATTCCTTTTCCATCAATCACGCTTTCGTTATTGAAGGCTTTTAAATTACCGATTTCCCAAATTTTATTATCTTTCAATCGAACAGATTCATGGCGTGCAGGTGAGCCAGTGCCATCAATCAATTTGATATTGGTAATCAATTGCGTTGTTGGAATGTGTAAAGTTCCCCCTGTTAGTATATCATTTAAGACTTTTCTAACAAGGGGATTAGTTGAGTTGCTGAGTGTAATAAAAGTCGTTTTATCTATTAAATTTCTATCAATGCTATTCAAAAAACCTACCCAACTACCAGTGTGTTGAAGTATTTTACCATCGTCTTTGATAAACCAGCCAAAACCATAAGGGTAAGTACTGCCATCATTTAGTTTTACAGGCGTAAAGGCTTCCTTTAAGGTTTGTTGACTAACTAATTTATTGGTATAAAGTGCTTGTTCCCATTTTAGTAAATCTTCGGCAGAGGAATAAACATTGCCATCGCCTACAACACCGTCTAAGCGAATGAGGTCGTTTAAGTAGTTTTGTCCGTTTTCACGCTTGAACCCGAAAACCCTCTGGCTTTTGGCTGCCAAAGGATTTTTCATGTTCAAGTAATAAATAAAAGTATTTGATAAATGGAGTGGTTGGGTGATATTTTTATTGAAAAAGTCTTCGACAGGCATTCCGCCAACTTTTTCGATGATTGAAGCCAATAAGACATAAGCAGTGTTGCAGTATTCCCATTTTGAACCAGATTCAAAATTAAGAGCAGGCTGAACATCTGCTAAAAGTTGGATTAATTTATCATTATTGAGGGTATCTAAAGTATTATTGTAGCGAATTGCCAAATCAAAATACTCAGGTAAACCAGAAGTATGCGTTAATAATTGCCGAATACTGATATTTTTGTAAGGGAAATTAGGCAAAAATTGTTGAACTTTATCTTTGTATTGTAAAAGGTTCTTTTCTTTCAATTGCATAATCATCATGGCAATAAATTGCTTTGAGATAGACGCAAGATTAAAAGAAGAAGCCGTACTTAGGGTTGTTTGTGTTTGAAGATTGGCAATACCCAATGCTTTTTGATACTGTACTTTTCCATTTTGTGCAATCAAAACTACGCCGTTGAACATGGCTTTTTCATGCAAAACCACCAAAGCAGAATCAAGTGTTTTTAGTTGATTCTTCGAAAGTTGTGAGTAAGACTGAATTGAAGCAAACCATAAAATAATCGTAATAAAAAGATTACTTAACTTAATTTTAGTGTTCATACGTTTAGAGTTTATGCTGAATACTTGTTATAAATTTAGTTTTTATTCTTTTAAATTAAAAATTATTCTTAAATTATAATAGAAAATGCTACTTTTTAAGTAAATTATGCTTAGTTTCTATTATTTTAAAATTGATTAAAAGAAAATTATGCTTGACAGAACAGACGTTCAAATACTTTCGCTTTTACAAAACAATGCAAAATTAACCATTAAGGAATTGGCAGAAGCCATGCATTTGACTACCTCTCCTATCTTTGAAAGAATCAAAAAATTAGAAAAAGAAGGAGTAATTGACGGCTACGTTGCCCTCGTGAATGCCGAAAAAGCCGGAAAAGGGCAAATTGTTTTTTGCAATATTTCTATGCCCGTTTACACTACCGAAAACATTGAAAGTTTTGAAACTTTAGTAAGAACCATGCCTCAAGTAATGGAATGTTATCATTTAGCTGGCGTGGTAGACTATCAGCTAAAAGTATGTGTGAAAGACATCAAGGAGTATGATGCTTTTTTGAAAGAATTAGCCAAAATTCAGATTATCAAAATCCATAGTAGTACAGTGGTATTACATGATGTAAAATATTCGACGGTAATTCCGCTCGACTAAAACAGCAAAATGAGTGATTTTAAAATCTTTCAGCATAAGTATTTATTTACATTGGCTAAGTTTGGACTAATACTAATTTTTGGATTAGTATTAGTCTTTCATTTGTGTGTTTTGCTGAATTTCGTACCAATTGATAGGGTTTGGGGTGGAAAAATTGCGGATACTACAAATATTTACCTTGTAGAATCCATTGCTTTAGGATTGGTCTTGATGATGTTAATGACCGTACTTTTAAAAACCCAAGTAATCAAAAACAGCTTTTCCCCTAAAACGCTTAGAAACATCCTCTACGCCATGCTTCTATTTTTTATCTTGAATACTGTTGGCAATTTACTTTCAGAAAATTCCATCGAAAAAATGGTAGCTGCACCAGTCACACTTCTCATTACTTTTTTGTTAATGGTTTTGGTGTTGTATCAACAAGATTAAGCTGATTTCTTCATTGGTCTCCTATCAATCAAATAGTACTTTTCTTTGAATATTTAAGAATTAAAAATTTGGCTTTTTTGCCTATCATTATTTTTAGTCCAGAAAATAAGAAGCCTTTATGCTCAAATTTTCAAGCTGAAACGATAAATTTAGCTTGGCTTAGATTATTTTTTGCAGTATATAAAGAATGTTTTGTCCATATCAAACAATATGATTTTTTATAGATAGTGAATGAAAAGGCTTTCGAGAATGTCTTGTATTTTTGTTTACTAAATATAATCCTTATGAAATACAAAATGCTGGTGTTGGACATGGACGACACTTTACTCAACGACAACCATCAGATTTCTGAAAGAAATAAAGCGATGATTCGTCAAGCTCAAGAAAAAGGTGTTTATGTGGTTTTAGCTTCTGGACGACCAACACCAGCAATGATTGACTACGCACAGGACTTAGATTTGCATACTTTTGGTTCATACATTGTTGCCTATAACGGCGGTGTAATTCTGGACATGAAAAGTGAAGAGGTTTTATTTGAACAAAGTATCAGCAAAGAGCATATTCACGAATTGTATGATTTTAGCGTAGCTCATAATGTACATATTTTAGCCTATCACGACGGGGCAATCATCACCGAGTCTGAAAGTGAATACATTGATTTGGAAGCTCGACTAACTGGAATGCCTTTGAAAAAAGTAAATAGTTTCAAAGCTGCCATTGATTCGCCTTCGGTAAAGTGCTTGATGTTGGAAGAACCAGATTATTTGGCAACAGTAGGCGAAAAATTGAAAGCACAAGTAAACCACAAAAGCATTACTACTTCAAAACCTTTTTTCTTGGAAATTATGCAATTGGGTATCGACAAAGCAGCGAGTTTAGCCCGATTGGCAGAGCGTTTGGGAATTGATGCCAACGAAATAATTGCCGTAGGAAATGCCAGCAACGATTTGTCGATGATAGAATATGCAGGCTTAGGCGTTTGGGTAGATAATGTAACACCTGAATTGCGAGATAAAGCAGACATCATCGTTGCCTCAAACAATGACGACGGCGTAGCAGAAGTAATTGAGAAGTACATTTTACCCTAAATCTTATTTAAACAATAACATTTACAGACATTTATAGAAATTAGCACGATTGATTGAAAATTAGTGTTTAACACCCCTAATAATCAACTGTTTACAAATAAAAAAGCGTTTGAAATTAATCTTTCAAACGCTTTTTTTATGATGAAGTCATCTTGACTTTTTAATTTTCTTAATTGCCATGATAATAAAAGCTATAAAGTTAAATCCCATCCAACTTGAAAGAGTTGTATCAAATCGATTTAACAAAGACCTATAACTAT
>NZ_JAYFUM010000034.1:0-38503 GCF_034929435.1 Arcicella rigui | reverse complement strand
ACTTATCCATAAAAATGACAATTATTGTTCCTAAGTTATTTAAAGTTTTTTGTTGGGGCTTTGATTTTTTAAAAAATCAAAGCCCCAACAAAACTTACACAACTAAAGGGAGGGTGCCTTTATTTGTCTAATAATCAATTGTTTACAAAAATCAAAAACGTCACTTAAATTGTTTTTATTACTTACTTATCTATTTAGCTTTGTTTTTATTCTTGATTTCTAATTTGTATATCAGCATCAGCCAGCCAAAACCTATTAATAGATGAAACATTACGATACCGAAATATACTTTCTCCATGTTATTGTTTGTTCAAAGCTTCTAAAATTTCTGGTTTATCCATAAAACCTACATTCGACCAAACCAGATTTTTATTTTTGTAAAGCAAAAGCGTAGGTAATGCTTCTACGTTTAGATTCTGACACAATTCTGGATTCTGGTCTGCATCAATGCGAATGATAGTTACTTTTCCTGCTTGTTCTTTCGTGATTTCATCAATAATGGGTTTCATCTTTTTGCATGGGCCACACCATTCGGCATAAACATCCACTAAAACAACTTGGTTTTTATTGATGGTATCTTGAAAAGCTTTATCTGAGAGGGTACTTGTCGGAGCATTTCCATTATTTGATTCTGGTAAATTATCATTTCGCCAAGCTAAAATTCCGCCATCAAGTTCATATACTTGTTTGAATCCTTCTGCACGCAATTGATTGGCAGCGGAGGCACTTCTTCCTCCACTTAAACAATAAACAAATACAGGTTTACTTTTATCAAATGCTTTTACTTTTCCAGAAAAGTCATCACCGTTCCAATCTATATTTTGAGCATTGTTAAGATGCCCATTTTCAAATTCTTCTGGCGTTCTTACATCAAGAATGATGGCATCAGGTGTTTTTTGAATCTTTTCTGCAAAATCTTTAGCAGAAAGTAACGTTTCGTTTTGTTCACTTTTTTTGCCACAGCTACTCAAAAGTGCGGTAAAGGCTAATAAAATTATAATTGATAAGTTTTTCATGTATGTTTTTTAGTATTTGATTATCAATCACTTGTAATAAGTGAGCATTTTCTTTATTAATATTATTTTAATTGGTTTATCAGCGTAACTAACTGGTTTTTCTGTACTACACCCGATTGTCGCCAAAGGATTTTACCATTTTTAAAAAGTATCAAAGTTGGTACGCCTTGAATTCTGTAAGTTTGAGCTGTCGAAGGACTTTTGTCCACATCAATTTTAATAACTCTTACTCTATCGCCCATTTGCGAAGCAAAGTCTTTGAGGATTGGCGACATCGTTTTGCACGGCCCACACCATTCTGCGAAGAAATCTACCAAAACGGGAGTATCGCCATTGATAATATCTGTAAAAGTTTCTTTTTTGTTTGTTGTTTCCATTTTTTTGAGAATTTATTACAAGTATAGAAAAGATTTGAGTAAATCATCCTAATATTCTATCGCAAAGGTGCGTATTTTTTTGAACCAATACAGTGATATTTGTTACAAAGAAACTTTGTTTTGAAATAAAAAACCACGCTCATTAGCAAATGAACGTGGCTATCAATTTTATTTAATTGTAACTCTTGAAATTTTAACCCTGTGTACCTTTTACAAATGCTTTTAGCACATTGTCGTCCACATTTCCGAATAAAGAAATACCTGCTGCTCCATTTTTAAGTGCTAATTTTACTCCCTGCGTAATTTCTTCGTGATTATCAAAATCAGGCAAGTATAAACCTGCGTACAAAGGAAATTTACCATGCAAAGCTTTTACGCCTTCTTCTACGGCATCGCCAATCCAATTTACGTCTTCTTTATAGAATTTATGATAAATCATCGGACAAACAGCGTTCAGATTCCAATTTACCCAGTCTTGGCGAACGATTCTTTTTGCTACTTCTGGCGTAGGAAAAACGGCGGCTGAAATAGGTTTTTTAAAACTTGAAGCCGTTTTAACAAGATGATTAACCAAACGAGTAACGTTATCGTAACGAAATTTTCGCCAAGATAAATTTTGGTCAGGATTTTCAACACTTTTTATATCAATGCCTTTCCATTCTTTAAATTTCTTCTGACAAACTTCGCAATAACAAAAATCATATTCTGGTAATTCTTGATTTTGTTTGATGCCATATACTTGCCAAAGATTTACGGCTAAAATTACATCGCAATAACGAACATAATCTAAATGAATACCGTCCACATAAGGTTTACTAAGTTCTGTTTTTACTACATTTTCTAAATAATCTCTTACTTCTGGACGGGAAGGACAAAGCCAGCGATAATAACCCACATAAGGCGGATTTGTAGCACAAGATTCTCCTTTGCGATTGATGGCGTACCATTCTGGATGAGCTTTCAAAAGGCTTTCTTCTCCACGATTTAAAGTCCAAATCCAGCGATGAGTACTTAAACCTTGTTTTTTAGCAATGGTAAAATGTTTTTCGTCATCAGCTTCAAAGAAAATACCTGTAATACCGTGTGCTTTGAATTTTTTATATCGAGCCGTTAGTACATCTTCACTTTCTTTATGGTCAGGATTTATCCAAATCCAATTTTTGAGTTTTGAATCTGCCTTTTCAGCCAATAAAGGTTTGGCTTGCAACAATTGAGGCGTTTGACCAGCCGCTAAAGCCGTCAAGCCCATTTGTTTGAGGAAAGTACGCTTTTTCATTTATGGAAGGTTTATTGTTGAAGTAAGTAATTAAACAAAATTAATTGTAATGCTTTAAGCAATAGGCTATAAGCAGTAAGCAAAAATACTTTTTTTCGTAAAAAATAAACATTTTGCCTATTGCCTAAAGCTTACAGCCAAAAGCAAAATTTTAAAACTAATTATACACGATTACTTAATATAAATTTTAAAATATTTTCCTCAAAGCTTGTCACTAAGCGTCAAAACGCTATCCTGATTTAGCAATACTTTACTTTTTGAGGTTTTATCGCTAATAGCAATCAAAAAAGTATGTTTTGTGGCTTCTATTGAAAGCTCAGCATCTTTGAAGTTTTCAATTTTCAAAAGTGCTAAATCGCTTGTATATTGTTGATTTTTAGCGAAGTACTCTTTTTCTTTTTCGTAAATTTCCCAAGCGATTTCTTTTAAAGTTTCACTTTTTGGCAAAGTAAAGTCAATGTTTTTAGTGCCAACATTTTGTGTTGAAAAAACTAAATAACCCCATTTTTCTGGAATGTGCATATTGATTTTTCCTTGTGGCGACCAAACCCAATTGTATTCTGGTAAATAACCGTCTCCACTTGCTTTCTTTTTGCGAGAGTACTTGCCTTTTTCGATGCTATGTTCCCATTCAACTCTTGAAAAATTGATTCTCCAGAATGACAAATCTTCAATTTTAGGCTTTACATTATCCATATCAAGCGAAGACAAAGGAATGGCAATTTCAGCAAACCAACGCTTGTCTGTATCTGTCGGATTGTTGAGTGTTCCTTCAATAGAAACAGCAGATTTTAAACCCTTAATATCCCAATTGATTAACGCTCTTCCGCCATTCCGATAAGGTTTTGGCAAGAATAAATCAAAAGTATTGTTTACGGCATTAATTTCTAATTCAAAATAATTTTGTGAATCTCCGTCTGGGTCGATGAAGATTTCAAAATCGTTTTCCAAGAAAACGATTTGGTCTTTTTCTTTCTGATAAGCCCAAATATGCTTTTCGTCTAAAGCTGCGGCGATGTACAAGTACTTATCGTCCCAAAGTAATTTTGTTTTGGTAGCTTGTAAAGGCAAAGGTTTTTTATCGCCTTCGATGTCCACGAATAAATCTGTCCATTGGGCTTTTTGCCAAGCAGCTTCATCAAGTTTTCCGTCGATTTTTAAACTTTGTGGAGTACGAAAACAATGGTATTGGAGAGGTTTTGAGGGCGTTTGAGCAAAACCGAAACATAGTTTTAAACAAACTATCCCAGATAGGAATAATTTTTTCATGTTTTTGATGAATGATAATTAAAGAAAGGATTGATACAGTATTTGAAGAGAGAAAATTGTTGTAAATACTCAATCAGGGCATAAAATAGAAAAAACTCCTAAGAAAACTGTCTTTCTTAGGAGTGAAATTAAAAAAAGCAGGATTATATATTATCGTATCAACAAGACTGAACCACTTGTTTGATAGGTAGTTAAATTGTTGAGTTCTACTTCTACTTGATACACATAAGTACCAGCGTCGGAAGGCAAACCTTTATAAGTACCATCCCAGCCATAAGCCGCATCGGAGGGCTGAAAGTTTTCCTTTAAAAAGAGTAATTCCCCCCATCTATCAAAGATTTTTAAAAGCTTGATTTGCTTGATACAACCAGAACCATAAACCATAAAAATATCATTGTTGTTATCATTATTGGGCGAAAAAGCATCAGGAATCAGTACGATACCACAGTTTCTTACGGCTACATTAATCACTTTTGATTGCTGACATTCAGTGCCTTCTGTACTGTTTACGTAAATGGTGTATTGTCTGGATTGTAAAGGTTTAGCAATGGTTTCGGCACAAGTAGCACAAGCCAAATCTGTTTCAGGTTTCCAGCTATAAGTATAGCTTCCTGTGGGCGTAACGATGGCTTTGAAAGTAATACTTTCGCCAGAAATAATACTGAATTCTTGGTCTTGAAGGCTTAATTCAAAATCAAGTACTTTTAGTGTTGTTGTCACTATGCTGTCACATTTTCCTGCTCTTGGAATAGTAGTTGTATAAGTACCTGAACTTGTGTAGGTTTCTGAACCTACTTTAAAACTACTTCCTGCACAAATCCTGATATTTTGTGCGTAGCGAGTTAATGGCGTTACCGTTAGATTGAGTGTAACGGTACTGTCGCAAACACCAAAACGACTAATATTGGTAATGTATTGCCCCGTGGCATTATAAGTATTCGTTCCTACTACATAGCTTTCTCCTTCACAAATTGTAGCATTTACGGTATGATAGGGGTGTTGGTACTTGATTTGATATTGAAGTTGCAATTCACAAGAAGCATCCAAACTTGCGATTGGAAGAATAGTTACAGTGTATCTATCGCCTAAAGTTGCCTTTACTTTAATGCTCGAACCTGTTTCACCATTACTCCAAGTATATTTGGCAAAACCTTCGGGAGCTTTCAAAATCATAAAACCATCTTCATCAGGACAAGCAGCCGTAGGAGTGATTTCTGATTTTAAACATTGGGCATCGAAATAAGCATAACCAAAATGCTTTTGTTTTGTACAACCATGAGCCGTAACTACAATATTGATTTTTTGTCCGATATAATTTTTTAGATTGATAGCTCCAATCGTCCAGTTGCGGTATTCAATTGTTCCGTCTGTATAACTTTGTGTACTAAAATTAGCCGCAGTACCCGACGAAGAAAGTTGTACATCAAAAGTACTGCATGACAAAGGATTGCCTGCATCGTCAGTGATTTGGATATTGAAGCCCGGTTTTTGGTAATCGGCATGACCTTTATCGTCGTTTTGAAGTAAAACCGCAAATTTGTATTGAAACAAAGAATTATCTTCTGTAACAATAAAAGAGGTTCGCAATCTATCATAACTTCCGCCCTGAGTCGTATTCCCAAGCCTGATAGCATACTTACTTCCAGAAGCTACCATCGGAATATTTTCCTTGGTTATCTTCGCATCGTTGCCGTCGCTAATACTCGTGATTTGGTAGTTTGCACCAGATACTTCTGTACCATAAATGGCTTTTGTACCGTCGTCGGTCAATGTGCCGCTACTTAGCGTCCAACCTGAAGTATTGCCTAATTCAAAACCAATATTGGTACAGTCAGTTTGAGCCAAACTAACAGATTGAGAAAAAACAATAATACTTAGTAAAATAATTACTCTCTGCATTTTTTAAGCTTTGTAAAAAACGAAAAATCTTGATTGTCTGATTTTTAAGCAGTAGATAAATTCTAACAAATAATATTGCGTGAGTGAAGCAGGGGTCTTTGGTAGAGAGACAGCCTCAATACAACAAAGCGTTGCATCAAGTATTGATTTTAGTGAAAGAATCAGAAAAACAAATGGAATTTTAGGTAGGAAAGGGAAGATTTTAGGATTTACTTGGCGTAAACGATGCGATACAGCGAGGTGTTGGCAATAAGAAAGGAGATAACTTTAGTGAAGCGTTATCTCCTTGAGGATTAAAAACTTATTTTATTTTTTACTTAATAAAAGATGTTCATCTTCTAAAATTTCAGGATTATCTACTTTGATAGCAGTAGCAGTTGTTGAAATGAAATTCCATTTTCTACTCAATTGAGATAAAGGTTTGTCATTACCAACACTCAAGTCAATGGCTTCTTTTGAAGTAGCACCATAATAAGTAACAGCAGGCGTGTATTGCCAAGTACCAGAAGTTTGTTTGCCATCTTTTGAAACAGTTACTTTTCCATCAGCAGAAAAAACAAAACTATAACCTGAGAATTTAGAAGTTTTATCTTCTGTTTTTTGGGTAAATGAGCCTACAACCCAAGTGCCAGAGGTCAAGTTGGTAGTAATTCCGCTGGTTGTGTTATTAGTAGCAGCGGCTGGGTCAACAGTGGACGTTTTACAAGATGTAATGGCAATCATCACAAACGTACAAGTATAAAATTTTAGGTAACGATTTTTCATGGTTTTGCGGGGAAGGATAATGAATTTGTTTACTATTACTTTACATACGAATAAGCTTAGCCAAAGGTTGCTTTTGATTACTGTTGTTGGGTGAAATTTACCGTTAGATAAGTTTTTCGGATAATAATTTTGATTTTTTAGGGATTTTGAAAAATAAATCCTTGCTTTACTCTAAATGTAATTTATTCATTCTGAGAAAATTACTCATGTCTAAGTCAGTTAATCATTTTTCACCCAACATTTTATGAAACAAAAAATACTCTTTTGCCTGTTCTTTTTTTCTTCCCAGTATTTGGCAAATGCACAATTTAATTTTAGTGAATTCAATTTAGGGCTAAGGCTTCAAAAGACGCAAAACCTGTATTGGGAAAATGGTCTTTCGCTTGATTTCTCAAACGATTTTTTATTAAATCGAAAAATTCACTTAAAAGGAAGCTATGTAAGTAGTAGTTTGGGTTCTGCTATTGGAAGTAATGCAATTCATCAAGAAAGTTTTATTGTAGGAGCAGAGTACCGCATTCGTCATCTCAAAAGGCTACAAGGTTTGGTCGGATTAAACACAGGTTATTTTCGAGCTAATTACGAAGAAGATATGTTTAAAATTCTACCCCACGAGTCCATGCTTTTGTCAGTAGAAACGGGCATTTCTTATCATTTTGATGCTCCTTATGCTTTTACTTTATCTACTGGATACAATATTATTAATGGCAACGGCATCAGTACGCCGGGGACATTATTTCCTGTATTTTATCAATTCTCCATGTTTTACTCTTTAAAGCACTAACCATGAAAAGACTTTGTATTTATTTACTTTTGACAAGTATGCTTTTGGCTGCTTGTAATAAAAGCCCTGTCATAGACGATGTGACGATGTTGGATGGAAACCAAATTTTTGACGCTTCATTGAATCATCCAGAAAATTATCTTGCTTCAAGTTATCTTGCAAATCCTACTGAAAATCAATTAAATACACCTGTAATTATTGCCTCGCATGGTTATAGTGCTTCAACTTTTGAATGGGACGAATTGCGTGTATTTGCTGATAAAAATAAGGGATTTTATGTTTCGCAAGTATTATTGGGCGGACATGGACGTACTTATCAAGAGTTTAAAGATGCTACTTGGAAAGATTGGCAACAATCTATCAAAGACGAATATGAAAAGCTCAGTAAAATGGGTTTCAAAAAAATATACTTGGCAGGGTCATCAACAAGCGGAGCTTTGCTACTTAATTTGATAAAGAGTAATTTTTTTAGTTCATACACTAAACCAAAAGGTATTTTTTTAATTGACCCAATCGTATTGCCATCGAATAAATCTTTAACAATGATTGGTTTGCTCGGTCCAGTTTTGGGTTTTACAACTTCTGAACTTGAGGAAGGCGAAAAAGGATATTGGTATGTGTACCGTCCACAAGAAAGTTTAAAACAGTTATTAGCCGTTATAGACCTCACTCGCCGTGACCTTGAAGATGGTTTTTCTTTACCACAAGATACTTACTTGAAAGTTTATAAAAGCATAAAAGACGAAACGGCTGAACCTGTAAGTGCTTTGTTGATTTATAAAGGTTTGAAGACTTCAAAAGGAGCAAATATTGATGTAGAAATGGTAGAATCTAATTTACACGTGTTTACTCGCTTGAAGGGTAGGAGTAATGTTAGTTCAACAGATGAAGCACTTCAATTAAAGACTTTTACAGAAATGAGAAACAAGATGTTGGAGTAATGATTTTCAAAAATAGATAGACTTAATGCTAAAAAAAAGGCTTAAAGTTCTGTGAAAGAAACTTTAAGCCTTTTTTAAATAAGAATCAAAAATTACTTTTTCTTCTTTTTAGGGTCAGCTTGTTGAGCTTTCTGAGCTTCTTCGGCTGCTTTCATTTGTTTTGAAATATATTCAGAGAAACGTGATTTTTTCACGCCACCTGCTGCAATTTTCTTACGATTTTCTTCTAAAACTGCTTTGATTTTGTCTTCATCAACAAATTTACGAATACCAATTTGCTGTCCGATGGTCACTAAGTTTGAAACGAAGTAATAGAAACTCATACCTGCTGGAAGCGAGTTCATTACAAACATAAAGATGACTGGCGTGATATAAGCCATTTTCTTCATGTCGATTGGTTGACCTGTTTGGTCTGGTGTATTTTGGTTATTATAATAACCATACGCAATACTTGAAACCGTCATCAACAAAGTAAACAAACTGATATGATTTCCGTACAATGGAATACTGAAAGGCAAAGTAGCGATTGAGTCGAAAGTAGAGAGGTCATTTGCCCACAAGAAAGACTGCTGACGCAAGTTAATCAAGTTCGGGAACAACATAAATACCGCCATCAAGATTGGCATTGTTGCTAAAACTGGCACACAACCACTTAGCGGACTTACGCCTACTTCACCGTACAATTTCATTTGAGCTTGCTGCTGTGCGGCGGCATCGTCACCTACTTTTTCTTTGATAGCATTTAATTCTGGTTGAAGAATTCTCATTTTTGCCATACTTACATACGATTTGTAAGTAAGTGGAAGCAAAGCAAACTTGATAATAAGTACCAAAGCAATAATCAACAAACCGTAGTTGTTAAATACTGTTTCCAAAATATTGAACAATGGAACAAATACATAACGAGTGATTGGCAAGAAAATATCATAACTCAACTTCACGTTTTTACCAAAACCCGGTGCTACGTTTTTGATGATATTATAATCGTTAGGGCCGAAGTACCACTGATAATTTCCTTTTCCTGTTTTCAAATCAGCTAAATCCAAATCCATATTGGCTCTTAACGTTTTGATATTTACAGAGTCAGTTTCGTTGGCAGTAGCAAGTACTTGGGCTTTAGCAATTGGAGCGTTTTTAGTAATAAAACCAGAAAGGAAGTATTTTTTCTTGAAAGAAACCCATTTCAAAGGCTTATCAAGTGTTTCTTCTTTTGAACCTGTTGGCGTTTCAGCTAATTGGTCAAATTCTTCATCTTCGTTCAATAAATAATTGACTGTTGCTTTACGGTTTTCTGTCAAATCTTTTTCAGTTGGACGAACGTTTTCTAACCAGTTGAATTTAACAGCTTCGTTTTTCAAAATACCATCCAAGCCTGTCAATTTCACATCTTGGTCTAAAAGAAAACCAGAAGGAGCTAAAGTATAGGATTGCGTAATACTTTGTCCGTTTGCTAATGATAAAGTGAATGAAACAGATTGAGCTGATTCTTTTTCTGGATTGGCGTTTTTATTAACTTTTACATCACTGAAATACAATTTGTTTAAGTCAATATTTCCTTTGGTAGTAGGTAATTCAAAACTTACTTTATCGAAAGACTCGTCGAAAATTAAAAGAGGCTCTTTTTTCTTCGCTACGAATGAATTGTAAGTTTCATAATTTTTTAATAATACTTGTTTTACTTTTCCACCCAAAGTAGAGAAAACAACTTTGATGTCTTTATTTTCTAAAACAATATCCTCAGCAGTACCTGTTGCAGCAGTAGCAAAATCACCAGCAGCAGCTTTCAAGGCTACGGTATCAGGCGTAATGGTTTTTGGAGTACTAACTGACTGAGTAACTTTTGCTTTTTCGTTTACTTTTGTTGGTTCATCTTTCGGGGCAAGGAAAAACTGGTATCCCAGCAACATCGCCATTATCAACAACAGCCCCGTGACTTGATTTTTGTCCATCATTTTTTTACAGAATTTGTCTTAATTCGAATACACTGCTTTCTTAGAATATTCGTTTTCAGTGATTTTTTGAGTATTATTTTTATGATGAAAACCTATTTATAAATCATTCTTGCAATTAGCATTAATTTATAAAGATTCTATCAAATAAAACCGCCAAAGCTTTTGACTTTAGCGGTGCAAAATTACTACTTATCTTTTATTAAATCATTTTAAATGATAAAAGGTTATTTCACTCCTTTCATCAATGGAATGGCATTTTTAAGAGCTGCCTTCACAAAATGAACAAATAATGGGGCTGGATTTGCCACATTCGACTTATATTCTGGGTGGAATTGTACACCAATAAAGAACGGATGGTCTTTAATTTCTACTACTTCAACCAAACCAGAATCTGTATTGATACCTGTTGGAATCATTCCCGCAGCTTTGAATTGTTCTAAATAAGCGTTATTGAATTCAAAACGGTGACGGTGACGTTCTTGAATATTAAGTTTACCATAAATATGATGTGCCAACGAGCCTTTTTCTAATTTACAAGCATAAGCTCCCAAACGCATTGTACCGCCTTTGTTGGTTACTAATTTTTGCTCTTCCATCAAGTCGATTACAGGATATGGCGTTTCTTTGTTCATTTCCGAAGAGTGAGCATTTTCTAAGCCAATCACATTACGAGCAAACTCGATTACCGCACATTGCATACCCAAACAAATTCCGAAGAAAGGAATTTTATTTTCACGAGCATACTTTACAGCATTGATTTTTCCTTCGATACCTCTTTCACCAAAGCCCGGAGCAACCAAAATGCCGTCTAAATTCTCTAATCTTTTTTGATAATCTCCTTCTACCAAGTTTTCAGAAGAAAGCCAAACTACATTTACTTTCGTTTCGTTTACTGCTCCTGCATGGATTAAACCTTCGGCGATAGATTTGTATGAGTCTTTCAATTCTACATACTTTCCTACCAAACCAATCGTAACTTGTTCGGTTGGGTTTTTAAGTTTGCCCAAGAAATTTTTCCATTGCTCAAGGTCAGCGTCTTTGTCGTTATAAATATCTAATTTATACAAAGCACGTTGGTCTAATTTCTCCTTACGCATCAATAAAGGCACATCGTAAATCGTTTCTGCATCCATCGCTTCGATAACATCGTTTGGCGAAACGTTACAGAAAAGAGCAATTTTGCGACGCATTTCTTGAGGAATTGGATGTTCGGTACGACAAACAATAATGTCGGGCTGAATACCATATTCAGACAAAGCACGTACAGAGTGCTGGGTTGGTTTAGTTTTTAATTCACCTGCCGAAGCCAAGTAAGGCACTAAAGTAAGGTGAATGAAAAGTGTATTTTTCTCGCCCAAATCCCATTTTAATTGACGAGCAGCCTCAATAAAAGGTAAAGATTCAATGTCGCCCACACAGCCACCTAATTCAGTAATCACAATGTCGTACTGTCCGGTAGCACCCAATAAAAGAATATTTCTTTTAATTTCATCCGTAATGTGTGGTACAACTTGTACAGTTTTTCCTAAATAATCTCCACGGCGTTCCTTCGTGATAACATTGTTATAAACTCTACCAGTAGTAATGTTGTTTGCTTGCGAAGTAGGTACGCCCAAAAAACGCTCATAGTGACCCAAATCAAGGTCAGTTTCCGCTCCGTCGTTGGTTACATAACATTCACCGTGTTCATAAGGGTTTAGCGTTCCTGGGTCAATATTGATATATGGATCCAGTTTTTGAATAGTTACCGAAAGCCCTCTTGCCTGTAAGAGTTTAGCTAATGATGAAGCAATAATTCCTTTGCCTAAAGATGAAGTTACACCGCCCGTAACGAAAATATATTTTGCGGTTTTAGGTTGCCCTTTACCTGACATTGTAATAAAATTGAAGTTTGAAAAAAATCTAAGAGGAAGTGTACAAAAATGTACTGAGGAGGAATGGAGTTCCGCAACCCTTAGTTACGGGATACAAAGTTAGGGAATTTTCGGCGAAGTATTTTGCCTTTTTTTGAAGAAAGACATAAAAGTCTATATTGAAAATTTGATAATTTATTGATTTGCAAGTGTTTGAGTACTTGTAAAAAAATATTAATTAAAGTCTTAATCCAAACGAGTACCCATAAGCCTGACAAGAATACGTAGAACAAGTCTTTCAGCTTTTGTTTTCGGGCAATCTTCATAAAATCCTAATACGAATCACTCGACTAATTGAGTAGAATTTGTACTTTTGTAGCCAAAATACGATTTTGTCCCTTTAACGATAACAAAAGCTAATCATGTTAAAATCTGTTCCTTTTGATCAAACACACGCATTTTCATTACTCACAAAGCATAAATCTGAAATAGATGCTACTTCTATCAAAGAACTTTTTGCCAATGACCCTGAGCGTTTTAATAAATTTTCTATTCGTTTTGAAGATATTTTAGTGGATTATTCTAAAAATATCATCAACGAAAAAACAAAAGCAATTTTGGTTGCTTTGGCAAATGAATGTGAGTTGGATGATGCTATCGAAAGAATGTTCACTGGCGATACTATTAATCAAACTGAAAAACGTGCCGTTTTACATGTTGCCTTGAGAAACCGCTCTAACTCGCCAATTGGTGTTGATGGAAAAGAAATTATGCCAGAAGTAAATGCAGTTTTAGAAAAAATGAAAGGTTTTTCTGAAAAAGTAATTTCAGGCGAATGGAAAGGCTATGCAGGCGAAGCGATTACAGACGTTGTGAATATTGGAATTGGTGGTTCTGATTTAGGCCCAGTAATGGTGACAGAAGCCTTGAAACCTTATAAAAATCATTTGAATTTACACTTTGTTTCAAACGTTGACGGTACGCATATCGCCGAAATATTGAAAAAGGTAAATCCTGCCACAACACTTTTCTTGATTGCTTCAAAGACATTTACAACGCAAGAAACAATGGCGAATGCACACTCTGCACGTAATTGGTTCTTGGCAAATGGCGGTTCAATTGAAGATGTTGCCAAACATTTTGTGGCAATTTCTACCAACGAAAAATCAGTAGTTGAATTCGGAATTGATGCTGATAATATGTTTGGTTTCTGGGATTGGGTTGGCGGTCGCTACTCTTTATGGTCGGCGATTGGTTTATCAATCGTTTTATCAATCGGATTCGAGAATTTTGTTGAATTATTGGAAGGTGCTCATGCCATGGACAAACACTTCCGTACAGCAGATTTTGGTGAAAATATTCCAGTACTTTTGGCTTTATTAGGCATTTGGTATAATAATTTTTACGGAGCGGATACACAAGCAATTCTTCCTTATGACCAATATATGCACCGTTTTGCGGCATATTTCCAACAAGGCGATATGGAGTCGAATGGTAAATATGTAGGTCGTGATGGCAAAGAAGTAGCTTATCAAACTGGTCCAATTATTTGGGGCGAACCGGGTACTAACGGACAGCACGCATTCTATCAATTGATTCACCAAGGAACAAAATTAGTACCTTGCGATTTCTTAGCTCCTGCGGTTTCTCATAACCAAATCGGAAATCATCATACTTTATTGTTGTCTAATTTCTTTGCACAAACAGAGGCTTTGATGAACGGAAAAACCTTAGAAGAAGTAGTAGCTGAGTTTAAAAAAGCAGGGAAATCAGACGAAGAAATTGCTGAATTAGCTGCATTTAAAGTATTCAAAGGAAACCGTCCGACAAACTCTATTTTGTTCAAACAATTAACACCGAGAACTTTAGGAAGTTTGGTAGCGATGTACGAACACAAAATTTTTGTACAAGGCGTTATCTGGAATATTTATAGTTTCGACCAATGGGGCGTTGAATTAGGTAAACAATTGGCAAACCAAATTTTACCAGAACTTACCAGCGAAGAAGCAATCGTTTCACATGATTCTTCAACGAATGGATTGATTAATGCTTATAAGGCTTGGAGATAAGCAAGTAGGAGTGCTGAATTATGAGTGCAGAGTTTTGAATTTATATGTTTGATAATCAAGTATATAAATTCAAAACTCATAGTTTTTTCTTAAAATCAATTAATCAATTTTGAAATTACTTCGTCAAAAGTTAATTTTTCTTGCTCTCCCGTAATCATATTTTTCAAAGTCAGTTTGCCTGTTTCCATTTCTTCTGAACCGATGATGCATACGTAAGAAATTTTCTTTTTGTCGGCATAATCCAATTGTTTTTTGATTTTACTGACATCTGGATATACTTCTGCATTGATGCCTGCCAAACGAGCTTTTTGTAAAAGTGGCAAGGCAAAGTTCAATTCTTTTTCTCCGAAATGACAAAGTAACAGTTTCGTCGTTACAGAATTGTTTTCTGGAAATAAATTCAATTCTTCTAAAACATCATAAATTCTGTCAACACCAAAAGAAATCCCAACGCCTGAAAGCCCAGCTACACCAAAAGTACCTGTCAAATTATCATAACGACCGCCTCCTGAGATAGAACCCATTTGAACGTCTAAGGCTTTTACTTCAAAAATTGCTCCTGTATAATACGAAAGTCCACGAGCTAAGGTAATATCCAATTCAATATTTTCTTCTGACTGCCCGAATGATTGTAACAAATGCCAAACGGCACGCAATTCTTCAATACCTTTTTTACCTATTTCAGAATCTTTCAAAAGCTCTTCAAGTTTGTCGAATTTCTCTTGATTTGTACCTGAAATTTCAAAAACGGGGTCAAGTTTCGCTAATGATTCGCTCGAAAACCCTTTTTCTGCTAATTCTTCTAATACTTTTTCTTTGCCAATTTTATCTAATTTATCAATCGCTACTGCTAAAGTACCTTCTTGTCCAGCCGCACCAATCGCTTCTGAAAGACCAGTAAGTACTTTTCGGTTGTTGATTTTTAAAGAAAAATTAATGCCCAAATTCTTGAATACTTCATGAATCATCAATACAATTTCAGCTTCACAAACCAAAGAATCAGTACCAACCACATCGGCATCGCATTGATAAAATTCACGATAGCGTCCTCTTTGTGGGCGGTCGCCACGCCAAACAGGTTGAATTTGATAACGCTTGAAAGGCATTGCCAAATCGTTGCGATTCATTACTACAAAACGAGCAAAAGGAACTGTTAAATCGTATTTTAAACCTTTTTCGGAGATTTTTAAAGTCAGTTTTTTTGCTCCTTCGTCTAATTCTTTTTGAGTAATTTTTTCTGAAAAATTACCAGAATTTAAGATTTTAAATAATAATTGGTCTCCTTCTTCGCCGTACTTTCCCATCAAAGAAGAAAGGTTTTCCATGGCAGGAGTTTCGATAGGCTGAAAGCCAAACTTTTGAAAAACAGCTTTAATCGTATCAAAAATATAATTACGGCGAACCATTTTTTCTGGGCCGAAATCTCGTGTACCTTTTACTAAACTTGGTTTCATGGAATATTAAATCGAGCATAAGCCCGAGAATGTGAAAACGGACAGGATTGTCCTAAACTACAAAATTACAAAACCCATTAAGTTTTTGGAAGTTTCAGGGCTTTTAATTCAGAGATTTACTGGATTTGTCATAATTAAGTTGAAGTGGATGTCAACCTATTTTAGGCAAGCATAATAATCATACTTACACTTTAGCAACTGGAATACAGAGTAAAGCCACAACACGACTGTCGATTTCTTTTATTTCAAGAGAGGCTTCGCCTTTATATTTTAACTCTACTCTTTTTTTTAGGTTACTCAAACCAATTCCACCGTCATTCTTTTGTGGTTCGGGGGTAAATGTACCAGAATTACTAACCTGAATTTTTATAAAATTATCTTCTTGAAAAATTTTTATTGAAACATCACCACCTGCTTTCTGTTTGGCAATACCATGTTTGATGGCATTTTCAATCAAAGTACTTATTGACATCGGAATGATCATTTTATGAGATAAGCCTTCCTCTACGTCAATGGTATATTGTAGTCTTTTGTCAAATCGGATTTTTTCTAAAAAAAGATAAGCCTTTGAAAGTTTTAGCTCTTCGGAAATACGTACTTCTGGTGATTGTCCAATATTCAGTGAAAGTCTAAGTAAATCAGAAAGTTGGTCTACCGCACTTCTTGCTTGTTCGTGGTCGATAATCATCAAGGCTTTGATACTATTCAGTGCATTGAAGAAAAAATGAGGATGCAATTGTGTTTTGAGTGTTTCTAATTCAGCAGCGATAATCATTTTTTCCATTGACACAAACCGCTCGTTGATGATTTGCTTTTGAGCGGCGTATCTGAGGAAGTGAAAAAAGAAAAACCACGGGGTAATCACCCAAAAATCATCTAAATACAAACTAAAGTAACTACTGAAATCAGTATAATTTTTCGCTTTGTATTCGGGGTCAGTAAACTGAGAATCGACTATGAGAAATAACAAACCAACCACAATGTTACCAATGATAGGAAAAAGTAAAAATTTTTGAATAGAAATATTATCGGTTTGGTACTTATCTACAATAAGCTTGTAGCAATGAGTAGATACAACTCCAAAAATAAAAACCGCAGAGAAATATTGAAGTGCTGGATGATAGTTATTGATTACCAATAGGCTATATTTTAGAGCCATTTTGGCAATTAGTAGCCAACATGAAATGTGCATAATCCAATATATGCGTTTGTGATTCATAAATTGCAGAGCTTAAAAAGTTATGTGACAGACAAGGGTTGATTTGCACAAAGAATGTACTATAAAGAATAATGGTGCTGAAATTTACCTTAAAGATAAAAAAACAATCTCTTTATAGAATATATTGCCGAAAAAAAGCCAATTTATTAAAGAAATTAATGCTTGAGAGATGAAAAAAAAGCCGTCATTTTATTGAAAATGACGGCTTTGATATGAGTATTCAAGTATTATGCTACGGCAAAACTTGAAACATTTTTAGCTTCTAAAACAGATTCTCCCATCAAGTAAATATCAGCAGCACGTGCAGCTTCTCTACCTTCTGAAATAGCCCAAACTACTAAAGATTGTCCTCTACGCATATCGCCAGCTGCAAAAACTTTCTCTACAGAGGTTTGATAGTTGGTAGCTTTAACATTACCTCTTTCATCGAATTCTAATCCTTTTTCTTGTAATTGAGCTAACAAACCTTCGTGTTGAGGATGCAAGAAACCTGCTGCAATTAATGCTAATTCTGCTGGAATTTCACGCTCGTTAGTATGTACTTGTTGAGCTTTCCCATCAACAACTTCCATCACAATATCAGCGATTTTAATACCTTTTAAGTTTCCATCAGCATCTCCAACAAATTCTTTTACTGCAATTGACCAGTGACGGTCTGCACCTTCTTCGTGTGAAGTAGAGGTACGTAACATCATTGGCCAGTTTGGCCATGGAGTTTGAGATGCTCTTTCTTTTGGAGGCATAGGCATTACTTCAACTTGAGTAATAGACTTTGCTTTATGACGGTTTGAAGTACCTACGCAGTCAGAACCAGTATCACCACCACCAATTACAACAACATTTTTATCTGTTGCATAAAGTTCGCCCATTGTGTAAGGCTTACCAGCGTGGTTTACTTGACGTTCAATGCCTGATACTCTTTTATTTTGCTGAGATAAGAACTCCATTGCTGGGTAAATTCCTTTCAAATCAGACCCTGGAATGCCTAAAGTTCTTGGTACAGTTGAACCACCAGAAAGAATTACTAAATCAAAATCTTCTAACAAATCATCTGCTTTGATGTCAACGCCAACATTAGTATTAGTCTTGAAGATGATACCTTCTTCTTGCATTACTTCAACTCTACGTTGAACAACCCATTTTTCTAATTTGAAATCTGGAATACCATAACGTAAAAGTCCGCCAATTCTATCAGCACGTTCAAATACCGTTACTGTATGACCAGCTTTATTTAATTGAGCCGCAGAAGCCAAACCAGCAGGACCAGAACCAACAACCGCCACTTTTTTACCAGTACGTTTAGTTGGAATATTTGGTTTTACTAAACCGTTTCCAAAAGCGTACTCTATGATAGATTTTTCGATATACTCAATCGTAACAGGTGGCTTGTTGATACCCAATACACAAGCAGACTCGCAAGGTGCTGGACAAATACGACCTGTAAATTCTGGGAAATTATTGGTAGAAGAAAGAATCTCATACGCATAAGCCCAGTTTTGGTCATAAACGGCATCGTTAAATTCTGGAATAATATTTCCAAGTGGACAACCATTGTGGCAAAAAGGTACGCCACAATCCATACAACGGCTTGCCTGCGATTTTACTTTATCAGTAGTAAAATCAATATCAATTTCTTTATAGTCTTGGACACGTTCTGCTACGGGTCTTTTCTTTGGAGTTTCTCTTGTAACCTCTAAAAATCCTGTTGGTTTTCCCATTGTTTTGAATTTGAAAATTTGAGGATTTGAAAATTTGAAGTATAATGTTCACATCAGTTTTGATGTTTAATCCTTGATTTGAGCTTCTCAAATCAAGGATTTTCAAATTTTCAAATGATATTAATGTGCAATTTCTACCTGAATATCTTTGTAAACAACATCTTTATTTTCTAAAACCTCTGCTACACTTACGTTACGAGAAGCAAGAGCATTTTTGAAATCTTGAGGCATTACTTTCACAAATTGTGGTAAAGTTGTTGCCCAATTATCAAGAACAGTTTTAGCAGTGTCAGAATCAGTATATTGTAAATGTTGTTCTACATACATCTTCAATATATTTTCATCTTCAACAGTTAGAGCCTCAATAGATACCATTTCTTTGTTTAACTTAGGAGCAAAGTCACCTTTTTTATCCCAAATATAAGCGATACCACCAGACATACCTGCACCGAAGTTACGACCAGTTTCTCCTAAGATAACTACCAAACCGCCAGTCATGTACTCACAACCGTGGTCACCGATACCTTCAACTACTACTTTTGCACCAGAGTTACGCACACAGAAACGTTCACCTGCCATACCTCTTAAATATGCTTCACCAGAAGTTGCACCATAGAATGAAACGTTACCCACTACTGCATTTTCAGCAGGATTGAATGTTGCTTTCTTACTTGGATATACAATTAATTTTGCACCACAAAGACCTTTTCCGATATAGTCATTAGAGTCTCCTTCTAATTCAAAAGTAATACCATTTACAGAGAATGCTCCGAAAGACTGACCAGCAGTACCTTTAAACTTCACATGGATAGTATCATTTGGTAAGCCTTTAGCTCCGTAAACTTTCGTGATTTCGTTTGATAACATCGTTCCGATAGTACGATTCACGTTGATTACTTCAATTTCGCCAGTTACTTTTTCTCCATTTTCAAGAGCTGGTTTGGCAATTTCAATCAACTTCCAGTCGATTTGGTCTTGTAAACCGTGGTCTTGGTCTTCTTGTTTGTATAAAGCTACGTCTAATGACATTGGTTGTTTATACAAAATTGGAGATAAATCTAAATGTTTGAGTTTCCAGTTGCTCAAAGCTTCTTTCATCTCTAATCTATCAGCTTGTCCTACCATTTCGTTTACAGTTCTGAAACCTAATTCAGCCATAATCTCACGGAGTTCAGTTGCCAAGAATGTAAATAAATTCACTACGTGGTCTGGGTGTCCTGTGTACAAGGCTCTCAGACGAGGGTCTTGTGTTGCAACACCAACTGGACAAGTATTCACATGGCATTTACGCATCATGATACAACCAGCAGTAACCAAAGCAGCAGTAGCTACACCAAATTCCTCAGCACCTAATAAAGCTGCTACGGCAAGGTCTTTACCAGTTCTGATTTGACCGTCAGTTTGTACTGTAACACGTCCACGTAATTTATTTTTCACCAATGTTTGATGTGCTTCTGCTAAACCAAGTTCCCAAGGTAAACCAGCATGACGGATTGATGAAAGTGGAGATGCTCCAGTACCACCATCGTGTCCAGCAATCAAAATATGGTCAGCATGAGCTTTAGCAACACCTGCTGCAATAGTACCTACACCCGCTTCTGAAACTAATTTTACAGAAATTCTTGCCTGACGGTTAGCATTTTTCAAATCGAAAATCAATTGTGCTAAGTCTTCGATAGAATAAATATCGTGGTGAGGTGGTGGAGAAATCAAACCAACACCCGGTGTTGAGTGACGAGTTTTTCCAATCCAATCATCTACTTTATGACCTGGCAACTGTCCACCTTCTCCAGGTTTAGCACCCTGAGCCATCTTGATTTGCAATTCAGAAGCATTTGTCAAGTAATTGGCAGTAACACCAAAACGACCAGACGCTACTTGCTTGATTGCCGAGTTCATTGAATCACCATTAGCAAGCGGAGTAAAACGGATTGGGTCTTCACCACCTTCTCCAGAGTTTGACTTACCACCGATGCGGTTCATCGCAATCGCTAATGTTGTATGAGCTTCATAAGAAATCGAACCGAACGACATTGCACCTGTGGCAAAGCGTTTGAAAATGTTTTCAACTGGTTCTACTTCGCTAATATCAATTGATTTTCCTTTTTTGAATTTTAGCAATCCACGGAGTGTCATTGCTTTTTCAGATTGGTCATCAATTAATTTAGAGTACTTCTTGTATAACTGGTAGTTATTATTCTTCGTTGATTGTTGCAATAAGTGGATTGTCTCAGGATTAAACAAGTGAGCTTCGCCACGTTGTTTCCATTGATAAATACCTCCAACTTCTAATTTTGGATTTGCTACTGGCAATTCTGGATAGCCATTTCTATGCTTGATTAAAGCTTCTTTGGCAATTCCTTCCAAATCAATACCACCGATTCTTGAAATAGCACGAGAGAAATAAGTATCAACAACGTCTTTACTTAAACCTACGATTTCGAAAATTTGAGCTCCTTGATAAGATTGTAAAGTTGAAATTCCCATTTTAGAGAAAATCTTCAATAACTCACCATTAACAGCTTTGATATAGTTGGCTTGAAGTTTTTCATAAGGGTAATCAACTTGCAAAATGCCTTTTTCTTTCATGCCTTTGATTGTCTCAAAAGCCATGTATGGATTCACAGCAGATGCACCGAAGCCAATCAAAGTGGCAAAATGATGTGTTTCCCAAACATCACCTGCTTCTACAATTAAGCCAACTTTAGCTCTTTTACCTTGGCGGTTCAAGTGATGATGAACAGCACTTACAGCCAAAAGTGAAGGAATTGGTGCATGAGATGAATCTACTCCTCTGTCTGTCAATAAAATAATAGCATAGCCATCATCAACAGCATCTTCTGAATACTGACAAATTCTGTCTAATGCTCTTTTTAATTGACCTTTTTCACCCGTAGCACGGAAAGTAGCATGAATAGATTTAGTTTGGAAGTTCTTGTGGTCTATCCAACGAATCTTTTCAATTTCGCTATTCGTAAGTACTGGTTGACGAATTTCAATCTGACGACAGTGTTCTGGAGATTCTTTTAACAAGTTTTTCAAACCACCAATGTCTGATAATAATGACATTACAGTACGCTCACGAATTGAGTCGATTGGTGGGTTTGTTACTTGTGCGAATAATTGTTTGAAATAATATGATAAATGCTGTGCTTGGTCAGAAAGAATGGCCAATGGAGTATCTACACCCATTGAACCCAAAGCTTCTTTACCTGTTTCAACCATTTGTGCAAGAATCACACGTAAGTCTTCAGTCGTAAAACCGAATACTTGCTGACGTAATAATAATTCACGTTCAAATGGAGTACGGTATTCTGAACCAGCCGCTGGTAAATCTTCAACTTTGATTTTGTTTGATTTCAACCATTCACCATAAGGTTGTTGCTGACAAATTTTTTCTTTCAATTCATCATCAGGAATGATACGACCAGCTTCCATGTCCACTACGAACATTTTTCCCGGTTGTAAACGACCTTTTGAAACAATCTTAGCAGGGTCAATATCCAATACACCCGCCTCAGAAGCCATGATTACGAAATCATCATCAGTTACCCAATAACGAGATGGACGCAAACCGTTTCTATCCAAAGTAGCACCAATAATTTTACCATCAGTAAATGAAATAGAAGCTGGCCCATCCCAAGGTTCCATAATGGCAGCGTGGTACTCATAAAAATCTTTTTTATACTGCTCCATTTGTTCGTTACCATCCCACGCTTCAGGAATCAACATCATCATCACGTGTGGAAGCGAGCGTCCGCTCATATATAACAATTCAATGGCATTATCCAAAATGGCTGAATCTGATTGACCTAATTGACAAATAGGTAAAATCATTTCCATTTCCTCTTTGGTGAAGAATTCAGATTCAAACAAAGCAGACTGAGCTTGCATCCAAGCTGCATTTCCTTTTACAGTATTAATCTCACCATTGTGACCGATGAAACGGAATGGTTGAGCTAATTTCCATTCTGGGAAAGTATTTGTTGAGAAACGAGAGTGAACAATAGCCAAAGCCGAAGTAAATTCGTCACGTTTCAAATCATCAAAATATCCAGGTACTTGCATAGTCGTCAACATACCTTTATAAATGATAGTATGTGACGATAGCGAAGCAAAGTAAAACTTATTGTCTAACCCTTTAACCGTCTCGTTAATAATTCTTGCCGTGTACTGGCGGAAAACATAGAGTTTACGTTCAAACTCCAATTCATCTGTAATCGATGCTGGACGTTTGACGAACATTTGTTCCATCTGCGGCTCTGTATTTCCTGATTCCGCTCCTTGAATTTCAGAATTATCGCATGGTACAACACGATAGCCCAAGATTTCTAAACCTAAGCGTTTGGCTTTGCGTGCAATGATTGCCTTACATTCTTCACGAATGTTTTCATCTTGTGGAAAGAAAGTCATACCTACACCATACTCTTGTGCAGCAGGTAAATCAATACCCAATTTAGTACATTCTTCCAAAAAGAATTCGTGAGGAATTTGAAGTAAAATACCTGCACCGTCACCTGAATTAGGGTCACAGCCGCACGCACCACGGTGGTCCATACGAATAAGCATCTGAATTGCATCCGCAACTACTTTGTGCGATTTACGCCCTTTCATATTCGCTACGAAGCCGATTCCACAAGCGTCATGCTCGAATTCTTTACGGTACAAACCTTTATTGTCGAAATTAGTCATGGTAATGGGTCTGTTTTAATATTTACTAACAGAGAACTTAATTGTATGTTAGTGGCAATTGTTTTACTTGAATATTGGAAATTTGTTAGAAAAACGCTTGGTAAATTAAAAATTATAAAATTATCTATGGTTTTTGTTTCTTGAAACTTTGTGAAAATTGGGGATTGTATGCTTGTCTGTTTTGTTATTACAAAGATATACAAGAAATTCTTTGGAAAAAATAGCATTTCGCCGAATAATCATCTGAATAATACAATTTCAAGAATTCGTAAAATTATATCTTGCTTAAATGCAATTTCGGATTAGTATTCAATTTGTCAATTATTTGCCTTATATGAATACTAATTGCTAAAAATAAGATATTTTAAAACCTTATTTACTTATTTTGACACTTTTTTTTTGATTTAAGACAAAAATTAAAGCTTAAAATTGGAAAAAAACGAAAAACGTTAATTTTTTACTTTTTTTTGAAAAAGTTAGAAATTTTAACAAAAAAACTCGTTTTAAGGCTTTTTGAGGCTATTTAACTACTTCTGTGTAACAGTTTTGTTGAAATATAAGTATATACGTTA
Source organism: Arcicella rigui (assembly GCF_034929435.1). Lineage (NCBI taxonomy): Bacteria > Pseudomonadati > Bacteroidota > Cytophagia > Cytophagales > Flectobacillaceae > Arcicella > Arcicella rigui. The sequence goes on along the minus strand of NZ_JAYFUM010000034.1, from coordinate 14,647 downwards.
TTTGTATAGTTTCTATGGATTTTAAGCATTATTAACAACATATATTTGGGATTCATAATATTTAGTATTTACTTAACTTATTATTGCATAATGTTTATATTTAGTATTCGTTTAAAGTTAGAAACTTAGTAATTAATCTTCTTTCCCGAGACAACTCTTTTCTTCAAATGGCTGTCGTAGTGATTAAAGCGTTATGATTAATTTCATCCTAATTTTTTTATGAATTTTCCATTTTAGCATTGGTCTTATTTTATGAAAATAACTTTATTGTCTGCCTTAATTTCGCTTGTTTTTCTCTTTCAAGTTCGTGCTACACACATTGTTGGAGGAGAAATAGAATTGCAAGTTGTTAATAATCAATTGAGTGTGTCGCACCGATTAAGTCTAAACCTTTACTTTGACGACATCAATGGCAATGCTGGAGCAAAAGATTTGTTTGTGCGTGTGGGAATTTTCAGCAAAAAAGACAACATTTTGATAAGCTTTGCTACTTTACCTATTGTTACTGATAGTTTGATAGGTTTCTCAAATCCTGATTGTGCTCAAAATAATTCTGTGCGGACAAGGTTTTTGAGATACAGTGCTTTGGTGTATTTAGATCCCAATTTATATACAGATTCGCAGGGCTATTATATCGCTTGGGAGCGTTGTTGTAGAAATAATGTCATTACAAATATTCAAAATCCTGAATCTGCTGGTTCTGTTTTTTACTTGTCTTTTCCTGCTTTAAGGCAAAATGGAAACCTTTTTCCGAATTCTTCCCCAAGTTTTAAAGTACTTACTGGCGACTATATTTGTAGAAACCGTCCTTTTGTTTTTGATTTTGGAGCAACTGACGCCGATGGCGATAGTTTGGTTTATAGTTTGGTTACTCCGTATAACGGCTATTCATCAACGCTTAACCCTCGTCCTGATTTTCCTACTGGTACAAGTAGCTATCCACTGGTGCGTTGGCAAACGGGTTATAGCACTTCTAATGTAATTCCGGGGCCACAACCGTTGAAGGTAAATGCAAGAAACGGACAACTTTCTGTGACGACTGATGTATTAGGACTTTATGTTTTTTGTGTCTTGGTAGAAGAGTATCGAAAAGGAGTGAAGATCGGAGAGGTTAGAAGAGACTTTCAGCTGAAAGTAATAGATTGTGCCATCAATAATCCGCCTCAAAGCTATTTGAAAATTAAAGGTGAGTCTGGTTTTTATGATTCCAGCAAAACAATAACGCTTAAAGCAAACGAGCAGAAATGCCTCAATTTATTAGTTACCGATATTGACCCTGAGCAATTTTTGAAATTGGCGATAGAACCAATCAATTTTTCTGGTTCATATACAATTAGCCCCACTACTTTACAAACCAATTCATCAAAAGATACTTTAAGAGCAACACTTTGCTTTGATGAATGTACAGCCAGTTTTGATGGGAAACCTCTTGTTTTTAATGTACTTGCTTCTGACGACGGTTGTCCGCAGGCTTTGGTTAGTACTTTGAAAGTAAATGTAATTGTTGAGCCAGAAGCAAATAATCGTCCTGTGATAAGTACTGATTTGAAAAACCTCAAAGCCGAAACTGTTATCAACCAATTATTGAAGTTCAATTTATTCGGAACAGACATTGATAACGATAGTATCAAAATCATTGCACGTGGTAGAGGCTTTAATCTTGCACAGGTTGGAATGAGTTTTGGGAATGTGAGTGGCGTTGGCAAAATTACAAGTCCTTTTTCTTGGACTCCAGTTTGTACGGCATTGAGAAATGAAGATTATGTGGTAGATTTTATTGTTATTGATAATCGTTGTGGTAGAAATCTTCGAGATAGTATTAGTGTAAATTTAAAAACACTTCCTACCGATAATCAATCACCTAATGTGGTTACTTCTTTGGCGAAAAATCAAATCGAATTAATTATAGATGGAAAGGCTGCTCAAACGGTAGATTTTGATGTAATTGCCCAAGACCCTGATACAAATCCATTAAAACTGTATGCTCAGGCACAAGGATTTGATTTTAAAAAATTAGGAGCTGTTTGGACTGACAAAAATGGAGTAGGGAAAATCATTAATCCTTTTCAATGGAAAATAGATTGTAGTTTACTGAATGGAAAAGAACAAGCCAGTTATGTCGTCAACTTTGTTACCGAAGATAATTCTTGTAATCCAAATCGTTTTGATACCGTAGCGGTTACCATTACTTTAAAAAGTAAAGCAATTGCTTTTGATTCATTCAAGCCAGTCAATATTTTTACGCCAAACGGAGACGGTAAAAACGATTACTTTGCCATTGAGGATTTACCCGAAAACAATTGTTTTGAAAAATTTGAATACATCCAAATTTTTAGTCGTTGGGGCGACAAAGTTTATGAATCAACTGACCGAAATTTCAGATGGACAGGAGGCGAAAATGCCTCAGCAGAGTATTATTACTTGCTGAAATTTACCAATAAAGAATTTAAAGGTTGGATTAATTTAGTACGATAATTAATCTTTAGCTTTCGAATCTCTGATTTTGTGTACTTCTCCTTCAACAGCTAAATAAGTATTTTGAAACACTTCACGTGCTTCTGCCAAATGTGCATCTAAAGTTTTGTAACGAGAGGAGTAATGCCCAATTATAAGCTTGCCAACCTTTGCTTTTTTAGCAATGGTAGCGGCTTGTTTGGTAGTAGCATGAAAGGTTTGAGTAGCTCTTGGCATTAACTCATGTAAAAATGTAGCTTCATGGTAAAGTACATCTACATTTTTAACAATGTCTATGATAGGCTCGTAATACTGCGTATCCGAACAAAAAGCATAGCTACAACTTTTTGTTGAAGGAAGGGTATAATCTTCGTTTTTGTATTTTATAGAACCGTCGGGGTTAAGAATGTCTCTACCATCTTTTAAAGCCTTGATTTCTTCAAAGTCTAAATCATTCGGTTTCGTTTCTTTAACGATTTTTCTTTTTCTTTTTTTCTCACGAAACAAAAATCCACAACAAGGTACTCGATGCACAAGAGGAATAGTAGTGACAGATACATACTCGTTTTCGAAAAGTAAGTACGACTTTTCTGTATCTGTTTCTATAAATTTAATGTTGAAATTCAGACGAGTATCTGAGTACTTGAGTTGAAGCGTAATAATTTCACTGAGACCTTTTGGACCAAAAATACAAAGGTCATCAATTCTTCGGTGCATATTTAAGGTTGAAAGTAAACCAATCAAACCAAAGAAATGGTCGCCGTGTAAGTGGGAAATAAAAATATATTTGAGTTTTGTGGTTCTGATTTTAAAGAGTAATAATTGATGCTGTGTATTTTCGCCACAATCAATCAAATAACCTTCTTGCTCAATTTGTAGATGATGAGCAGTAGGGTTTCTTGTCAATACAGGTGAAGCCGACCCCGTTCCTAAGATAGTAAGCTGAAAACTCAAATTATTAGTGGATTGTAATGTTGAACAGATTGTTTAGTAGGCAAAATGCTTACTAAAATCATAACGCCTTCGAAGTATTTTTTGTTTTGAGGAGGTCATCATTTGAAAGACCTCCTCAAAAATAAATTATTAATAATCATCATCCGACGCACCACCGTATTCGCCATGGTCGTACTCATCGTCTTCGTCAGATTGAAAATCGTTCTCTAATTCATTCAAATAAACAGCATCTACTGCTTCTTGAACCGTAGGCATAACGGTCAATTCATCAATTTTGGCAGCATCTAATTGGTCGATAATTTCTTGATTTTTCGTTACAATAATTAAAAGACCTAATTCATTCAAACAAATTTTATTTGCTTTTCTGATTACTGATACGCCATAACCGTCTAAAACAGTTACTTTATTAAATTCAATAATAATGTTGCCATAACCTTCACGAAAAAGCTGACGGACAATTTTTTCTAAATCAGCGTAGTTTTCTTGTGTTAAAGCTGTTTCTTTAAGTTCGATTAGAGCATACTGCTCGTTTTTTTCTACCTTAAATTCCATATATTTAAAATTTCGGGTTAAACTTTGATAATTAGTTCAAAGATTTTAAGTAGTTATTTACGTTTTCCTCAACTCGGCTCAGAATATTCTCTGAAATGTTTTTAACAAATTTTTTACCTGTTACTTGTTCAAATAATTCAATATAACGTTCAGAAATTTGATTTACCCATTCTTCAGACATTTCTGGTACAACTTGTCCTTCTTTTCCTTGGAAACCATTAGCAATTAGCCATTCACGAACAAACTCTTTAGAGAGTTGTTTTTGTGACTGGTTATTGTCTTGGCGTTCTTGATAACCTTCGGCATAAAAATAACGTGATGAATCTGGCGTGTGGATTTCGTCAATTAAAGTGATTTGTCCATCTTTTTTTCCAAATTCATACTTAGTATCCACTAAAATTAAACCTTGTTCTGCCGCCATTTCAGTACCTTTGGCAAAGAGTGCTAAAGTATAATTTTCGAGTTGAACATACTCATCTTCAGGCACTAAACCTTTCGCAAGAATTTCTTCTCTTGAAATATCTTCATCATGTCCTTCATGTGCTTTAGTGGTGGGAGTAATGATTGGCGTAGGCAATTTATCATTTTCCTTCAAGCCTTCCGGCAGTGTTACACCGCATAAAGTACGCAATCCAGCTTTGTAAGTACGCCAAGCATGGCCTGCCAAATATCCTCTGACAACCATTTCTACTGGGTAGGTTTCACATTTTAGTCCAACACTCACATTAGGGTCTGGGCTTGCAAGTAACCAATTCGGAACAATGTCTCGGGTAGCATTTAAGAAATGTTCAGCGATTTGGTTGAGTACTTGTCCTTTAAAAGGAATCGCCTCTGGCAATACTACATCAAAAGCAGAAATTCTGTCAGATGCAACCATTACCAACAGATTTTCAAAGGAATATACATCTCTGACTTTACCTTTGTAAAAATTAGTTTGGTTTGGAAAACTAAAATTTGTGTTTTTTATTACGTTCATTACGTGTTTAGTGTGTGGCAAGCCACTGTTATCAATAAAATATTAATAAAAATAATCTGTGTAAAATTATAAAAATTAAAACTTACATTCTTTCAATAACGATAGCAGAAGCACCGCCGCCACCATTACAAATGCCTGCTGCTCCATAACGACCCCCTTTTTGCTTCAATACTGAAATCAAAGTAGTCACGATTCTTGCACCTGATGCTCCGAGTGGATGCCCCAACGCCACAGCACCGCCATAAATATTCACTTTTTTGTGTGGAATATCCATGATTTTTTCAAAGGCTAAAGGTACAACAGAAAAAGCTTCGTTGATTTCAAAATAATCTATTTCTTCTTTGATTAATGAAGCCATTTTGATTGCCTTTGGTACGGCAATGGTAGGAGTGGTAGTGAAGAGTTGAGGTTCTTGCTCGGCATCGGCAAAACCAATAATTTTTGCAATCGGAAGAAGCCCCAATTTATCAGCTTTCTTTTTCGACATTAAAACCAAGGCAGAAGCACCGTCGTTTAAGGTAGAAGCATTAGCCGCTGTAACTGTTCCTTTCTTTTCAAAAGCAGGTTTCAATTGAGGGATTTTCTCAAACCTTACATTTTTATATTCTTCGTCCTCAGAAACAACAACAGTACCTTTTTTAGTAGTAATTTCTATGGGAATAATTTCATCCTTGAAGTATCCCTTTTCAGTAGCTTCTGCTGCTTTTTTGTAAGATTCGATAGCGTAGTTATCCTGAGCTTCACGGCTGATACCATACTTACGGGCAGTTCTGTCTGCGAAAAAACCCATCGCTGTATTTTCGTAAGCGTCCATTAGCCCATCTTTCTCAAGTCCATCAATTAATGAAGCAGAACCATACTTATATCCAAATCGAGCATTCGGAACATAAAATGGAGCGTTGGACATACTTTCCATACCACCTGCTACTACTACGTCAGCCAGCCCAAGCATAATACTTTGTGCCGCATAAATAATAGCTTTAGTACCAGAAGCACAAACTTTGTTGATGGTAGTACAACGAGCATTGTTAGATAATCCAGCACCCAAAGCTGCTTGGCGGGCAGGGGCTTGGCCAACATTGGCAGATACTACATTGCCCATCAATACTTCTTCTACAATTTCAGGATTGATTTTTGCTTTTTGTATAGCACCTTTGATAGCGTAGCTTCCTAATTCAGTGGCAGAAAGACTTGATAATGCTCCTCCAAAACTTCCAATTGGCGTTCTTGCTGCCGAGATAATATAAACTTCTTGTGTGTTCATAATTGTGGTTCTTACCAGTTTTGCTTTGTTTTTATATTAGGGGTTTTAGTGATTAATTTACGTTGTTGGATATATTGTATTTCGCTATTTTTCATCGCATCCAAAATCATTCTGGCTTTCTCTGGTGTTAAACCATAGTTTTTCAAGGTCTTTAGTAACTCTTGTTGAGAATTGCTTTTGGCAACTTCTACTTGTTCTTGAGTTGGAGGTTTTGGAGGTGTTTTGTGGCTCTTTGGTAAAGGAGATTCCGACTGATTTTCTGGCTGTGATTTGTATTTTCTCTTTAATAATTCGTAATTAAAGCGTGCCAAATCGTTGCTTGGCTGAATTACTAACGCTTGTTTAAAAAGAGATAGTGCCTTTGCCGTATCTTTTTGATTGCAATATATTAATCCCAATTGAACATAAGTAGTCGATGTTAAACTTTCTACTTTTGAGCCACTCAATCGGGTATAAATTTTTCGAGCTGAGGAAGTATCTTTTGATTCAAAAAGTGCATGAGCATAATTTAAAGATACTTCTGGAGGTATAAAAAATGATTGTTTAGATAAAATATAAAATTGATTAGCAGCCTCTTTGTAGTTCTTTTTCTTGTAAGCTGTCATCGCTTCTATTTTTGCTCGATTTCTGACCTGAACTTTTGTGTAAGAGCCATTATCAAGTATCCAAAGAAAAATATATAATACAAATTGGTTAAGCAAGGTTTAATGTTTTTTAAAATGATAAATCAAAAATAATAAAATTAATCAAAACCTTATCTATTTCAATATACTAAACAAACTGACCAATAATCTGGAAAATTTTATAATTGAAATGTCCTTACAGTGAAGAATACATCAATTGTAAGCAAAAATAATGCAATGATTAGAAAATAAAAATATTTATTTGTAGCAACATTCATCTCTTGGCTACTCGAATACGTCCTTTTGATTTGATTCATCTCTGTCATCATATCCGACAAACTATTGGCAATACTGTTAATTTCAAAGTATTTTCCTTTTGCTTCAGCCGTAATTTTTTTCAGTACACTATTATTCAGCTTAGTCAGAACGATATTTCCTTCCGAATCTTTTACTAAACCCGTACCATCTTTGATAGTACTTCCTTTTTCCGTACCTATTCCCACCGTGAAAAAATTGATGCCACTTGCTCTGATTTGATCAATTAAGTTATGGTCATACTCGTCAGAAAATTCGCCATCGCTTATTAGTACAATTACTTTCGACCTGTTCTTTGCTTTAGCTTTTTGTAATCTTTTAAAAGCCATTTCCAAAGAAGCATTTATTTGCGAACCTCCTTCACTGAGCAAGCCAGTATTGATTTTAGGAATAAACAATTGAATCGCATTTCTATCATACGTAAGTGGTGAAAGCAAAAATGGATGCTCTGAAAACGCAATAATTCCTATTCTATCAAACGGAAAATGATTCAAATAACGGTCAATTTCAAATTTTGCCTTTTCAATTCTACTGGGTTGAATGTCAGTAGCATCCATTGATTTTGAAATATCTACTACCCAAAAAATATCACGACTATCAGCTTTTTCTGTTTTTGATAATTCACCAAAAGAAGGATTCAACAAAGCTAATAACATCAAGCTAAAATATGCCGACCTTAGAAAAAACTTTAAAATACTTGAGCGAGCAGTTGTTCTTAGTTTTTTAGCAATCCAAAAAATTCTTCCAAGATATATCAAGTACAAAATGAAGAAAAAAGCGATAAACCATTGCTCTGTTTGCCCAAGGTCAGAAGTTAAATTCATATTGAAAAAAGGTTACAGAGTTGCACCCAATAATAGATATTTATGCTAAAAATCAAGCATTTACCAGCATACATTGCTGTTTTTAGAATACTCTATCTGTTTTTAATATGTGTCCGACATAATCTAACTAACACATAAAGTTACAAAAGCTGAAGTTCCTTACAAAGTTTTGAGAGGTACTTTCATGAAAATATGCTACGAAATTACATAATTATTATCGTAGATTAAATACGAAAATTGAATCCGGAAAGATTCAATTGTAAAAAAGCAAGACTTAAATCATCAAGAAGCTGAAAACGGAATTCCTATAAAGCTCCGATGTTTTTCCTACCTTTGTATTTCCTAAAAGACTCAAGTACTTAATAACTTGATGAAACTTTGGGCTTAAATTAAAATAAATAATAATGAAAGATATTGATAAAAAAGCAAAAACCAATACAATCAAAGACCCCAAAAAAACGGAAGTATTTTTTGAGGTAAATGAGCCTGCCGAACTATTTACTTTTCTGTTGAATAAAATGCCCAACAAAAGTCGCCATAACATCAAATCTTATTTGAGAGATAAGCAAGTTTTGGTCGATAACAAAGTAGTGACGCAGTATAATCATGTTTTGAAAGTTGGACAAAAAGTCAATATCAAGAGTTCAAAAGCTCCAGAAATACAAAAGTATCGTGGTTTGACGATTATTTATGAAGACCAATATTTGATTGTTATCGAAAAACAAGAAGGCTTTTTGTCGATTGCTACCGAAAAACAAAAAATGTACAACGCTTACAGTACTCTCAGCGACCACGTAAAGAAACAAGACCCAGCCAATAGGATTTTTGTGGTGCATCGCCTCGACCGTGAAACTTCTGGCTTGATGATGTTTGCTAAAAGCGAAAAAGTACAAAAACTTTTGCAAGAATCTTGGAACGAAACTATTCAACAACGTACTTATTTGGCTGTTACAGAAGGAAGTATAGAATATCCATTGGGAACAATTCGCTCTTATTTGGTAGAGAGTAAAGCCCTAACGGTGTATTCTACATCTAATCCAGATTTGGGTAGAGAAGCCATCACGCATTACGATGTTTTGGATGCTACTGAAACAAATACTTTGGTAAAAGTAAATCTGGAAACTGGACGAAAAAATCAGATTAGAGTACACATGAAAGACATCGGACATCCAATTGTTGGTGATGAAAAGTACGGAGCTAAAACCGACCCAATTGGTCGCCTCGGGCTTCACGCTTGGGTACTTTCTTTTGTTCACCCCATTACCGATGAAGAAATGTATTTTGAAACAGCAGTACCTAAAAAGTTTTTGAGTTTGTTTTAGAGCGATAAAACCAGTTTTAGGTTGAATAGGCTTTAGTATCGCTATTTATTTGCATAAAGAAAAGCTGGTACTGGGGTCTATTTCCCAATGATAAATTAGACCTGTATAATATGCCGTTTTAGTATTTTCAATTGCTTTTTCAACATTATTTACGCATATCGTTTTAATTTGATTCTTGGTACTTGAAAAACTTTTGAGATTAGTTTGACTCCTTAAATCAAGATTAATTAATTGATTGTCAGATATATGTAAGATGTCAATTTCAGGGTTTTTAGTTATGTCTATTACTTTAAGTTGATTGCTTGAACAAACCAAATCTTTCATCTTGCTGTTTTGTCTTACATCAATACTTTGAAGTTTGTTTTCTGAACATTCTAAAGAAATAAGATTTGGGCATTGGCTAATATCAACATTTTGTAGTTGATTGCGGCTACAACGTAAGTCTATGAATTGTACGTTTTGTCCAATATTTATTTGTTGTAGTTGATTATTCGAACAATTTAATAGCTGCAAACTCTTTAATTGGCTAACATCTAAGTATTTAAGGAGATTAGCATAACAATTTATATACTTAATCTTGTTGTTTACACCCAAATCTAAGATTCTAAGTTGATTTAATTCACAATCTACATCTTCAAGCTTTGTATTGTTACTCAAATCTAATGTGGATAAATTATTTTGATGACATTGTAAATGAACTAAATCCTGGAATTTTTCAATGCCACGAAGACTATTTATTTCTAAGCGTTGTAGGGATAGGCTTTCAACTCCAATGGCATCTGAGGAACTCATTTTACCATTGACGATACCATCTTTGTCAATTTTATTATCGACTAAATATTTTTCGAAATTTTGGTCGAGTCCTGTAATGATAGGCTCATCGGTTTTACATGCAATTACAGTTACTGCTATTAAGACCAATAGTAAAAACTTCTTCATAAGCTTGTTTTATTATGTTGCAGGCGATTTTTTACTAAGTTATTATTTCTTAATATTATTTGAATTATACGTTTTATGATTTTACAAAAATTGAAAATGAACCAGTAGTAATTTACTCCGTTTAATAATTTAATCTACAATTTCTGATTTCTTTTTTCCAATCCTTCAATCTTTTTTTTATGTTTGTGCAAGGCTTCTGTTTAGGTTTTGCAGCACGAATTCAACACCTAAAACTATTCTTTAGCTTTCGTGTTGTTGATGAGGCTTTCTTTGTTATAGGGCAAAAGGCTAATTATTAAAAGAATTGATAAGCTAATAAAATATAGTAACTCTTCAGTTAGTAGCACGAGTTTCCAACTCGTAAAAGCCCTTTACGAGTTGGAAACTCGTGCTACTGATAGGTATTTCTTTATAGTAAATATTAATTAATCCTTACATGAAAACTTTAATTCCTTTTTTTGTATTAGCAAGTTTGATTATCGCTTGTAGTACATCCACTAATAAAGACGAAGAAAAAGAAAAAGTCAAAAAACTTGATACGCTGAAAGTAGGTGGAAAAGCAGTTGAGATTCCGAAAGAAAGAATAGATACAATCCTTAATTTAAGTGATACAACGTTTGTATTTCCAAACTATAAATTAATTGTTGAAACTATTGATAGCGTAGAAGTATCTGATTTGTACCAAGATGCCAAAGTTAGAGAAAGCATCTTTAATCAATATGATAACTACTATGAAGCAGGTAAGGCCTTAGAAAAGTATTTAGCCAAAACAGCAGAAGCTAAGTACTTTAAAAGAGAAGATAGAAATTTGATTTTACCATTAGACAATGGTGAAGCGAAAATCTTAACAAATAGAAATAAGGGTAACGACAATGATATTGCGTATTGCTATCAGCACTTTTTCAGTAACATCAATAGTTATTTGTTAAGAATCCATTACTATGAAGGAGTGGCATTTTTACTGGTAAATAAAGCAAACGGAGAGGAGGTATATACCATAGGCGAAACCTACATTTCACCGAGTAAACAGAAAGTACTGGCAATTTGTGAAGATTTAGAGTCAGGCTATAACATCAATGGTTTAGAGATGTTAGAAATAAAAGACGGGAAGTATAAAAATAAGTTTATCATACAAGGAGGAAACTGGGCACCTGTTGCCCTTAAATGGATAGATGACACAAGTGTCGTGATAAAGGCAAAAGTAATTGCGGATGAAGGTACTTTTGAAACGACGACAAAGTTTTACAAGATTAAATTTGAGTAAAATGGAATGGTCAAAAAGTGAGATTGAATAGGCATAAAGTACAATGATTTTTGAATACCGTAAAGTGTAAAGCTCATAAAGTAAAACTCAAAAATTAAAAAGTAAAATTGAATGGGCATAAAGTAAAATGAATATTGGATACAGTAATGTGTAATGACAATAAAGTAAGATTTAATAAGCATAAAGTAAAATCAATTCCACCTTTTTAGGGGCGATACATCCGCAACCACAGTTTTGTTTTATTAATAATTCACCACCATGATTAAATTACGCCCATCACAAATACATTATATTTATCTTGATAAAGAATATAAATTAGGTAAATACGCACATGGGGATACTCCATATACTTATTACCATTTTATATCATTGGATAAAAATAAATATCCAGATGAAATTTTGCTTATTAGAGATATTTCTGCTGCATATAGCACTATAGTTAAAGTCAGCTTTAAAGGACACGAATTAATTCTTAAAGAAATAATTGGTAATAATCTTAGGGTTTGGACAAGGATGGGGAATCCAAGTATTGAAATATTACAGGCTTATCCTATAAATGATGGAGGTTGGTATGAAGCTTTTATTCCTAAAAAAGATACAAGTGCTATTTGGGAGGAACGCTATTGGGTTGATGGTTTTAAATTACCAGAAAATCTATCTTTTAAAGAGGAGATAGATATGCAAAGTATTGATAATGATTATTGAAAGACCCAACTGCGTGGATTTACAAAATAAAATCATTAAGTGCTGATTTTACCTCGAACTACCATTATTAACATAAATTTACAACTACTATGAAAGCTACCCCAATCCTACTATCTATCCTCTTTTTATTGGTTGCTTGTCAGCCCAAAGATGTTGAGCCTACCTTTGATTTTACTGTAACTGTTGATGACTATAAAGTGAGTGTCAGTCCTACGGGCATTGATTTCGAGAAATATGAGGTCAATTTTGGGGTTGAAAACACAAACTTCGTCGCTATCCAAACACCTGAGTACAAGTATGAATATGCTGATGATGGCACATTTTCAATTACGGTTACGGCTACTGACAAAGAAAATCGTACTTATACCAAAACAAAGACGGTTAAAATTGACTATTATGCCAAAAATAATTTATTATCCAATTTTAGTATCACCAAAATCGGACAAGCCAAATACCAAGTTACCAATTTGACGAATGAGCAGTTGGTGAGTGGTTACGCTGTATTAATCAAGGGCAAGTATTGGTCAAAATTGTATTATTTTACCAAGGAGAAAAATCCAATATTACATTTTGATTTAAACGCCACTTATACTGTCACTCAGCAAACCAATAGTTTGAATACCAAATCGGTAAGTATAAAGGTCGAAGATGCCGAAGCACGAGAAAATGGTTATTTGAAATTAAAGATTGATAATGAAGAAATTATTAGCAATGAAAGTGAAACTACGCCTTTTGGAGCTGTAAGTGCTGATAATGTTCCGCTTAATTATCAGATATTCAATTCGGGCATTTTTCCATACAAACTTTCTAATATTCGTTTAGCCATCAGACATTCCCTCAATGTCGCTCAAAAACCTTCGGCTGATGAATTATATAAATTGGTAGCCTCATCATTAACAAACGGGAAAAAAGAAAAAGGTGTCTGGGATATTTTCTTGACCGACGATAGCATAGAACCCTTTATAGAAATTAGCTCACAATCAATAGAAGTACTAAAAGTTGAGCCTGCTGAACAAAAAAAGATTATTCCCGAAATGAACGAAAATGCTTTTTGGGTAACGGCAAAAATAAATCTTACTTGTAATTATCATGCTTTCAAAAATGTGAGTGGAGAAGTGAGATTTAAGTACAGGATTATTACATTGTGAGTACCTTTGAATTAACAGAAAATAAATTGCTTGGCCTAGTGTTTTTCACTACGTCAGAGTGTATAGCAATGTTACATTGCAAAAAATGCAACACATTTTACAAGTTTGTTAATCTAAACTATTTAAGAATATGCCACAAGGCTATCAAATCTATGACCAGTCTGGTCTCTATTACCTAACACTTCAAGTAATTGATTGGGTGGATGTTTTCAGCAGGAAAAACCATCGAGACATAATTATTAATAGCTTAGATTATTGTAGAAAAGAAAAAGGCTTACAAATCTATGCTTATGTAATAATGACCAATCATGTACATTTGCTAACAATGGCAAAGGAAGCTAATTTATCAAATGTTATCAGAGATTTTAAGAAATTTACGGCATCACAAATTTTAAAGGCGATAGCAACAGAACCAGAAAGCCGTAAAGATTGGATGCTTAAACGCTTTGAATTTGCCGCAAGGAGTAATGTGAGGAGTAGTTTTTACCAATTTTGGACGCATGAAAATCATGCTATTTCATGTATCAAAGCAGATTTTACCAAACAAAAATTAGATTATATTCATAATAATCCAGTGCGAGCAGGTTTTGTAGAAAAACCAGAAGATTGGTTATACAGTAGTGCCAGAAATTATGCAGGATTGAGAAGCCTCATTGAAATAGATTTTCTTTAATAAAGTTTTGCAATTCGACAAACTTAAAATGCGTTGCATTTTTGCAATGTAACATTGCTTTCACTCTGACGTAGTGTAGAACACTACGCCAAGCGAGGGTTATACTCAATTCAGATGTTATATATATAATATTAATGACATAGCCGACTTAGAATATTACTTTGATGCTCGAAAAGGTACAGTAACAGAATCATACGTCAAAGAAGTATTTCAAAGACTATTATATGACAAAACTACCAAGCAACTGACGGTACAAGGAGAGGAAATCTTTGGGTTGATTTGGGGAAATGTAACATTTAGAACAAATTTGTTTACTTCAGAAAATATATTAGATATAAGACAGCCATTTGCAAAAGCTGAATTAATTACATTGATTTCATCACTTGATAGTCGTTTTTTTAAATTTATCAAAGTCATATAAAGCCATGAAAAAGAAAATAGAAAACGTCAGATATTATATTCCAATAGAAAACAATTTATTCATTGTTGATATGCTAGATAATTTAATATATAACGAAGTCATCTTGACTTTTTAATTTTCTTAATTGCCATGATAATAAAAGCTATAAAGTTAAATCCCATCCAACTTGAAAGAGTTGTATCAAATCGATTTAACAAAGACCTATAACTATCT
>NZ_JAYFUM010000033.1:0-47990 GCF_034929435.1 Arcicella rigui | reverse complement strand
TGTGAATAAAATTGTATTTTTCAAATAAATCGCATCAAATGAAATGAAAAATCCACCCACAACATGAGTGGATTTTATTATAAATGAATATTGAAAAACAATTTTCAAGGAAAGCCTAATTACATTAAAAAGCCCCAACAAAATAGTGGAAAGTAAACTATACTTATAAAAAGATTTATAAAAGAAAAATATCAGAAAGTTGATAATTAGCACCAAAAAAGCAAGATAATGCTGTATAGTCAACTCAAATTCATAGACTTCATTTGCCATTACTATTGTGCCTTCCATGGCTGTTAGAATGGTATCTAAGCAATAAAAGGCTAAAAAGATGTTTGGTATTAATTGCTTACAATTGTTAAATGTATCTTTGAAGCTCATGTCATTACCTAATAAAATCTATTTACATTTCAAGTTTTAAAGTTTGTCCTTCTACAAATTGTCCGCTTGACTTACTAATTCTGATTTTTTGTTCGGCTGTGTAACCTAATGTTTCACCACTTCTAAAGGTTACATCGCTTTCTATTACGTATGCACAGATATTATTTAAAAAACTATGTAATTCTTCTAAAGCAAGCTTTGAGTTGATGATTTCCATTTCAAGTTTTCCAAAGGCTGTTAGTCCATAAGTGTAGGCACTATTCCCGTCTTTCCCTTTTCGTAGTCCAATATAAATCCATAAGTCAACAGGAATTTGGTTTGATTTTAATTCCTCTGCACTGCTAAGGTACTGTTTTCTTGGAATTAGTAAAGATTGAGAGCCTTGATAAATGCCCAAACAATTACTTGTTGCGATGATAGAGGATAAAATCTTAGTCAAAATTTTAAATCGTTCTACTTCGCTATTATTGCTCGAAACGATTGTTACAAAAGCATGTGAGTTGTGGTTTTCCAAGTCTTTTTCAGCACTTGTCCAGTTATAAGCATATTGGGCTGTCCCCTTAATATCGTCGAATGGAATCTGCACAGGCATTGTCGCAATGGCAGCAGTTTCGCCTTGTATTGAAAATGTAATAGCTCTACCGTCTTCATTAATGTCTGATATTGCGGTGTTCCAGTTACTTTTCAAATAGGCTGTAACTTTTTCAAAGTCAACGATTTCGCCATTGTTGAACATTGGCATGGCAAGAATAACATCATTTCTTTTAGTCTCTTCTGGTTTTTCTTTCTTTTTGAAGAAGTCAAATAGTCCCATAATAATTTTCAATTTTTAAGAGGTGTCATTAGATAACAGCTCACAAGTGGTCACGATAGGAAGTACTACATTTTTGTATTTTTTCAATAGACTACCTTTCAAGCCCTAAAATATCAAATTAAAAACTAACATTAAAATTCAGCAATAGCTTTCGCTCAAAAATTTATTAAACGGTATTTAGGGTTTCAATTTAGCTTTTGTTTGTGCCACTCATGGCATGAATGACAGAAGTTTGTCCATTCTCTAAATAAAATATAATTCATGCCATGAGTATTTATGAGCATGAAGCCTTTCTGCAATTTGGAGTAAGAGAATTATTATGTTGTCCGTGATGAAACGGGCAACGGCAAAGAGTTTGATATTCTTTTTGGTTTTATTCTTAGAAGAGTGGGAGGGAGGAGGATAAATTTATTTCCTGTTCCAAAAATATTTGGAACAGGAATGTTATTGCTATTCAGGTTTATTGGTTGGTAAATTATCTCTTGTATTTTTTTGAACCGCAATCGCTCCAAAGATGCCTAATAAGAAAGCAAAAGCATAAAATCCTTTCTCACTTGGTAATAATGTAGCATTCCAAAGCCCTATGATAAGTAAAGCAATAGATAAAATGGTCGCAAACCAGCAAATGTTGTAATAAATGTCTGTTACGGGGTAACCGTCAAGTCTGTCTCTCACACTTTTTTGAAGCGAAACCACAGCGAATAGCCCAAACATTAAAACGGTGAAATAATAGCCTTTTTCATTCAAGAGCATATCCGAACCAAAAAGACCAGCTAAATAACCAATAATTCCTGTACCTAATGCTACCCAAGATGCTGCAACGAATGCTGATGATGTTTTTTGTGCCATTTTTTGTTTGTTTATAAGTTAATAATAAGCTTGTGTCTTCTTTTTGTTTTCTGGCTCAATATATTTTGAGTTTGACGCTTTTTTCTTGTTTTAGCACTTATGATAAGGAGATTCTAAGAATAGTTGGAGGCTTTTGATATTTCCCATATACCAATTTTAGCGGGTTGAAAAAGTCCAGTTGGTTGCTCTAAGTTGCCAGATAAAAAAACCAGACTAGTCTTAATTCTATCAGGTCTATCTAAAGCAGTCATTGTTTTAGCTAAGTGTGGGCCAGCATATTCTTTAAAAAACAAATCATATATGTCTTTGTATTCCTTAACGGTATCATTTAAGTCAATTTCTTTGTCTGGTAAATTTGCATCAAAGCTAAACCATTTTGTATAAAAGCCTTCTGAAATAATTTTTGTAGGCAAAGAATCTTTTTGCCTTGGTGTTATAAATTGATCTTTGTTGGGACTAATTTTCTGAAAGTCTTTGATGAAGTCACTTTGATTGCCACAGATTAGGAAGTATGCTTTATTGTCTGTGTCATGAATTAAATGCAACCTCATTAGGTCGTTAAATACTCTTTGTTTCTCATCTTGTGTCCTTGTAGAGCCATTTTTTATATACTTAAATTCAAAAAATATTTTTTCTGCTGAGTTTTTTTTGAAAAATAAGTCAAACCGTTTTCGTGAAAGTTTTGGGTGACCATATTCTAGTTCAATTTCATCAATAGTTGACCTTTCTAAATATTCAGAAACGGGGAACTTAATTGAGCCTTCACTAAGAACATAATTACGTCCAACTGCTGATGTGTAACTTAGCCACCACATAACGGCATTCGCCAATTGATTTACATTTACATCCTTTGTCATCATAATTTTTGGTTTTTGAATTCTTTATAGTCAAGTTCGTTTATTCCACTAACTACTACCCTTACCCAAGGATTGTCAAGGAAAACTTCTATGAATTCGTTATAACCTTTTGTTCCAACATAAGTAGAAACAGCGTCATTCATAATTGCGGTCGGGTTGTCAGTGTTCAGTCCACCACGAAGAATAGCAACTTTACCTACTGTGCTGTCTCCATTTTTAAGTTCTTGTTCAAAGATTTCAATCTTATTCATTTGTTAATTTTTAAGTTGTTACAACGGCTACTTAGATGCTACTTAAAATATGCGATAGTATTGAGATACCATTGTAGTCTTACAATAGATAACCTTTCAAGCCCTAAAATATCAAATTAAAAACTAACATTAAAATTCAGCAATAGCTTTCGCTCAAAAATTTATTAAACGGTATTTAGGGTTTCTATTTGGCTTTTGGGTTGTGCCACTCATGGCATGAATGACAGTGGTTTGTACATTCTCCAAATAAAATATAATTCATGCCATGAGTATTTAGGAGCAAAACATTGTGCGATGAAACCTTCCTGCAATTTGCAGGAGCAAAACATTGTGTGATGAAACCTTCCTGCAATTTGCAGGAGCAAAACATTGGGCGATGAAACCTTCCTGCAATTTGCGGGAGCAAAACATTGTGTGATGAAACCTTCCTGCAATTTGCGAGAGCAAAACATTGGGCGATGAAACCTTCCTGCAACTTGCGGGGGCAAAACATCAAGCGATGAAACCTTCCTGCAATTTGCGGGAACAAAATATTGTGCGATGAAACCTTCCTGCAATTTGCAGGAGCAAAATATTGTGCGATGAAACCTTCCTGCAATTTGGAGCGAGAGAATTATGTTGCCCGTGATGACACGGGCAACGGCAAAAAACGAAAAAAACAAAATCTGAAATCCGACATCCGATAAAATGATGGGCTGAAATTCCTTTCTGCAAATGGGAGTGAGAGAATTATTGTATTGCCAGTGATGACACGGGCAACGGCAAAAAACGGAAAAAACAAAATCTGAAATCCGACATCCGATAGCCGAAATCCGACAAAATGATGGGCTGAAATTCTTTCCTCCAATTTGGAGCGAGAGAATTATTATGTTGCCCGTGATGACACGGGCAACGGCAAAAAACAAAGTCTGACATCCGAAATCCGATAGCCGAAATCTGACATCCCAAATCCCTAAAGCTTATGCTTTAAATAGCTAACTAAAATTTCTAAACCTTTTTCAAAATGAATATTGTTGGGAATAACAATATCAGAGGTTTTACGGTAGGGTTTTACGTATTTCTTAAATGCTGGTTCAACGTGGTTGTCCCAACGGTAGAGTACATCTTCTTTTTGACCATAGCCACGCTCTTTGGCATCACGCTCGATACGACGGTTTAAACGAAGTTTACTTTTGGCATCAACAAAGATTTTTAAATCCAACAAATCGGCAATTTCTTTATAATAAAACACAAAAAGCCCTTCTACAACAATAATGGGTTTGGGCGAATAAGTGATGATTTTGGGAATAATATCAGGATTGTTAAAAGTATATTCTTTGCGTTGGAAAGCTTGTCCTGAACGAATGGTTTCAATATCAAGGGCGTATTGATGTAAATCTAAAGATTCTGGTTCGTCGAAGTTGATATAACCGTGTTGGTCAACTACTTGTTCATGTCTGTTGCGATAATAGTTGTCTTGAGAAATCAAACAGATTTCTTCATTTGTAAAAGATTGAAGTAGTTGATTGAGAAATAATGTTTTTCCCGAAGCACTTCCTCCAGTAATGCCTACGATAAACGGTCGTTGGTCTGGTCTCATAAATGATTTTAAGTCGTTGAAAAATTTTGGCAAAGGTCGGAAAGATTGTTACAACTTGTATTTTTATTCCGATGCTTTTCTGCTTTAACTTAAAAAAAAGACCTTTTTCCTGTAATAGTTTTACCATCCAAAATTGCCCAAAGCTGATTTTTGTAGGTATCGCCAAGCGGAATGTTCAAGTCTTTGTCTAAATAAATGTGGTTGCCTTCAATAAATTCTATCTTACTTAATGAAATAATATAAGAGCGATGCACACGAGTAAACTGCTCGGAAGGCAGAGATTCTTCCAAGTCTTTTACATTCAATAGCGTAATGTACTTACCTTTTTCGGTATGAATCGTAACGTAATTTCCCAGCCCTTCAATAAATAAAATATCAGCCAAATTGATACGCTGAATACGGTTGTCGGTCTTTACAAAAATAAAATTATCCGACTTTGTACTTGTCTGATTTCCTTCATTTACTGGAATCGTTGGCGTAGCAGGAATTTGTACTTTTTGAAGAGCTTGCAAGAATCGCTCAAAGGCAATTGGTTTGATTAAATAATCAACAGCGTTGTTGTCAAAGCCTTCAATAGCGTATTGTTTGTAAGCTGTGGTAAGGATAAACTTACACTTGGTTTTTACCAATTTGATAAAACTCAGCCCCGATAGTTCGGGCATGTGAATGTCTATAAAAACTAAGTCAATTTTTTGTGAGTGAACAATTTCCAGTGCTTCCAGAGGGTTCAGTGAAGTAGCAACAAGGTTTAAAGATGGAATACTACTAACGTAACTTGTAAGAATATCAATGGCGGCCTGTTCATCGTCAATAATTAGGCAATTTATTTTCATGTTGATTATTAAAACTACTTTTTTGGTATGGCTTTAGGGACTTTTGTCATCAAAGTTATTGAATTTATCGCTCAAAGGATTACAAAAAACTGATTTTAACATTATTTATTGAAAGAAAAATCAGGAATTAAAATGGTTTTGGTTTTACCCTTCAAAAGGTAGAGTTCGTCATTTTATAAGGGGGGTTGGTGTAATTAATTTTAGAAATCGCCATAAATAGGGCAACTTTGAATCAGTAACCAGCAAACAAAGATATATCAGTAAATAGCTACCCTATCATTCGCCTAAGTTTTGAATATTATACTTGTTTTGCCCTAACCCATAAAATTATAAGGCACATCTCCAAAGATGTGCTTTTTGTATTTTTATA
Source organism: Arcicella rigui (assembly GCF_034929435.1). NCBI lineage: Bacteria > Pseudomonadati > Bacteroidota > Cytophagia > Cytophagales > Flectobacillaceae > Arcicella > Arcicella rigui. The sequence continues at coordinate 42,059 of NZ_JAYFUM010000033.1, read as the reverse complement.
AGTTTAGCGATAAGCGTACTTGATAAAAATTCCATTCATCTTTGATTTCCAATTCATGTTTTCGGAAGTAGCCCAGCATAAGTCTTTTTTTGGTGTTTTCTAAGCCAATCATTTCCGAGGCTTCTTGCATTCTTATTCTTTTGGCATTGTGTGTAGTGAATAAAAGTTGGTCGTCGTTTACCAACAATAAGATTTGTAAAGGATTGTTGGGGTTGTTCAGTTCGCCGTGCTTAAAGGCATTTTCTATAAAAGTAATTAAGATTAAAGGCATGATTTGTTTATTAGTAAAATCGCCAATGACTTTAAAAACTACTTGCAAACGATTATCAAAACGCAATTGCTGAATTTCGATATAATCTTGTATATGTTTTATTTCAGTTTCCAAGGATACTTTGCCTCCTTTTTCATTATGATACACAACGTACTGCATAATGTTTGAAAGTAATGTAATAGCCCTTGATAAATTGGGCGAAAGTGGCTGTGCTTGCTGATGGAAAAAGCTTAAAGTACTAAAAAGTAAGTCAGGGTTAATCTGATTTTTAAGACTTGAAAGCTCGGATTGTAAAACGATTTTCTTTAGTTCGTTGGTTTGCTTCTGTATTTCCTGCTGTTTTCTTTGTTGAATAATCGTTTTTTCGGCATACCAATACACAAATGCCGTAGGGATAATCAAGACTAATTCCCAGACTCTAATCATAATATCAATACTCCATTGGGTAGAATCTGTGGAGTCGCCTTCGGCGTGTGGTAGTAGCGTGAAGTCTATCAATACGCCAAAATTAGCAATGAAAAACAAAGAAGAAATGAGGGCAATCGTCAGTAAAAATGGCTTTTGTTTATCCAACAAATTGGGGAAAATTACTTTTAAGGTAAAGTAAAAAGCCATCATTTTCAACGAGATATTATAAGTAATAATACCAATGCTGATGAGATTTACCTTTGTGCCAAAATTTGTAAAGTGAATAAACCCATGGAACAACAAATCAAAAATCCAGTAATAAACATGATATTTTGTTTGGATTGCTTTCATAAAGTTATTCTCAGAAATATTTTTTGAATGTTGTTTTCATAATTCAGTTTCAAAGAGTGTTTATTGAAATAGGCGATGTACAGTCTTCTTCTTACTTCTTGGAGGTCTTCATCTACGTCGTGGCTGTCGATACCTTTTTTTAGTCTGAAAGAAAGCGTTAAGAACAAATGATTGGCTTGGGTAGAAAATACTATTCTGATGGGCGATTCAATTTTGTGCAGTTCTCCGAATTTAACGGCATTTTCTACAAAAATACTCAAGGTCATGGGTAAAATTCTTCTGTAACCAATATTTCCATTAAATTCCAAATAAACATTGAGCGGTTCTGAAAACTGTAACTGTTTGATATAAATATAGTTTCTGATGTACTTGATTTCGTTTTCCAAGCAAACTTTTCCTTCGAGATTATTTTCTTTGATGGTATAGCGAAGCATTTCCGAAAGTAACATCACTGACTCGGATAAACGTTTGGAAAGGGGCAGAGCTTGGGCATAAAGGAAATTCAGCGAATTATAAAAAAAGTGTGGATTAATCTGATTTTTGAGCGAAGATAATTCTGCTTCTAAAATAGATTGTTCAAGGCTACTTTTTCGTAATTCGGCTTCGTTTTGTTTTCGCACATTTTGTACAAAAGCCGTAGCAAACCAATACGCCAAAGAAAAATTGAGTGAGAGGTAAAGATTATTCAGCCCAACCGTACACGAACGATAAAAATTGAAAGTATTATTTGAAATAAGTTGTGTAAAAACGTAAACCACTCCTGCATTTCCCAGCACAGCCAGTATGCCAAGAGAAATTAGCAAAACAGCCAATAATTGATATTTTTTCTTCGGAAGCGTTTTAGGGAAGATACAAAGTACAAGCGTGTAAAAAAGTATAATCATTTCAATGACTGAAATGAGAATGTTTTTAATGAAATTATGCAACTGCCCAAATTTTTCGGGGGCAGTTATCCAACCAGAAAAATAGAAATACAGCGTATAAGTAATCCAAAACAAAATATGATAGATTGGTTTTCTCATTAATAACAGTGGCGAGGTTTTTCGTGTTGAATAGAATACAAAGGTAATTTTATGCTTGTGGAAGTACAAGAAGATTTTATAAGTGCTTTTTTCACCGCAGTTTATCATAAACGAAATTTTAGCACTTATCTTTGCTGTTCAGAGTTATCGAAGAGTTTTTTAGACAAAAAAAGGAACTTCTTTCAGCTACTCAAGCATTACTTAATGAAAGAAGCAAAACCTTTAAAATATAAAATGGGCGATTTAAAAATAAAAAAAGAAGACATTATCCGAGCGTTATCAACGGTACAAGAACCAGATTTAAAGAAAGATTTGGTTACGCTCAATATGATTAAAGACATTGAACTGGGCGTTGGTGAAGTTCGTTTCACGGTGGTACTTACTACGCCAGCTTGTCCATTAAAAGAAAGAATCCGCAAAGAATGTGAAGAAGCGATTCATACTCATGTTGACGAAAACCTAAGCGTTGTTATCGACATAACAGCAGACGTTACTTCTTCAAGAATGGGAACTACGCTTTTACCTAATGTAAAAAATATTATAGCGATTGCTTCGGGTAAAGGTGGCGTTGGGAAATCGACAGTAACAGCCAATTTAGCAATGGCTCTCAAGCAGTCAGGGGCTAAAGTAGGAATTATTGATGCCGATATTTCTGGGCCTTCCATTCCTGTAATGTTTGGTGCGGAGGATATGCAACCTTTAGTAAGCCAAATTGATGGCAAAAATATGATTCAGCCAATCATGCAATATGGCATCAAAATGATTTCGATGGGTTTCCTTGCTCCACAAGATAATCCAGTGCCTTGGAGAGGCCCAATGGCTACACAGGCTTTGCGTCAGTTTTTTAGTGATACTTATTGGGGAGAATTAGATTATTTATTGATTGACCTTCCTCCAGGTACTTCTGACATTCACCTTTCTTTGGTACAATTAGTACCAGTAACGGGTGCGGTAATCGTAACAACGCCACAAAAAGTAGCTTTAGCAGATGCTACAAAAGGTTTGATGTTCTTCCGTCAGCCACAAATCAATGTGCCAGTATTAGGCGTAGTTGAAAACATGGCATATTTTACGCCAGAAGAATTGCCAGATAATAAGTATTATATTTTCGGAAAAGATGGCGGAAAGAATTTAGCCATTAAATACGAAACAGAATTATTAGGCGAAATTCCTTTGGTACAAAGTATCAGAGAAGCAGGCGACGAAGGAAAACCTGCTGTAATGAGCGATAGTATTATTGCAACGGCTTTCAGAAATACGGCTGAATTGTTGGCACAACAAGTAGCGATTAGAAATGCTACAAAAGAAAAGACTAAACCTGTACAAGTGAAAGTGTAATTTTTGCTTATATTTGAGAGAAATATTACCATCAAAACACATAAGAAATTTGCTTGTCTTATGTAATACATTTTATGGAAACAACCGTTGAATCTCCTTTACAGGAAAAAATAGAAAAAGCTTTAGATAAAATTCGACCATATTTGGTAGCCGACGGAGGAAATGTACGAGTACTCGAAATCGTAGATGGCAATGTCCTTCGCTTAGAATTGACGGGTGCATGTAGTGCGTGTTCGATGTCTGCGATGACTTTCCGTGGTGGCATTGAAGAAACCATTCTTCGTGAAGTACCCGAAATTATCAAAGTAGAAGCCGTAAATATGTAATCGTGTAGAAATGCTTGATAAATCAAAAACCCTTGTAGCACACAACTACAAGGGTTTTTTCTTAACTTTGCTTGTGGAAGAGGCTTTCGGAATTCGGTCGTCGGCTTTCGGATTTCGGTCTTTTTTAGAGAGATATTTTATTTATGGCAAATGATTGATAATTAAGATTCTGTATCAATTACCATTTCCCAATTACTCTTAAAAATTTACCCATTTTTTATTTCATCCATTCAACATTGAAAATCAAAATCCTTTTATGAAAATAGGCATCTTCTTTGGCGGGCCTGCTCGTGAGCGTGAAATCAGTTTTGCTGGTGGCAAAACCGCAATGGAAAATATTGATAAAACCTTGTTTGAACCAATTCCTGTTTTTGTGGATGGTTTGGGCAATTTTATCATTTTAAATCCTGAGTTAGTTTATTCGGCTTCCATTCGTGATTTTTATCCTCCAAAATCATATCAAGGCGATTACAGTATTTATGTTGAATCTTTGGGCGAATTATCGGAAGAAGAATTAAATAAAATCATTGCAGAAGTAGGCGAACGCATTACGCCAGAGCAATTTTCAAAGAAATTTGATTTTGTATTTATCGCCATGCACGGGCCAGCTTGCGAAGACGGAAGTATTCAAGGTTTGTTGGAATGGTACGGCGTACCGTATTCTGGGCCAAGTTTGATGGGTTCGTCGGTTGGAATTGATAAAATTGCCCAAAACGATTTAATTCGTTTGGCAGTTGGTTTAGATAAAAAAACTGCAACACTCAGCCGTACTTATTTTGAAAGTAAAGACGCTACCGAACTTTTTGAAGAAATAAAAGCCCAAGTAGGTTTGCCTTTCGTGGTAAAAGCACCGCATCAAGGTTCATCAATTGGAGTGGCTTTTGTGAAAAAAGATGAGGTCGAAGATTTTGTAAAAGCGGTAAAACAATGTTTGTTTATCAGAGAAGTATCTTTGGAAGAATGGAACAGCGTTGAGCATCAGGAATTTGTACAAAGAATGGCAAATTTGGATGAAGGAATCGGTTTGCCCGTGTCGATGAATGGCGAAGTGGTGTATCATCCTGCCGATTTGTTGAGTAAAATTTCTTCCCATTTCGAGCAATCGCAAGAAAATGTAGCTTTAATTTCGATGAATTCGGAAGATGCCGTTTTGATTGAAGGTTTCGTGAAAGGACAAGAATTTAGCTGTGGTGTGATTCAAAATCCAGATTGCGAATCGGTTGCTTTGCCTCCAACCGAAATCGTAGCCAATGTTGAAGTATTTGATTTCAAAGCAAAATATCAATCGTCGGCTACTCGTAAAAAAATCCCGATTAGAACTTCTTTAGAAAATAACCAACAAGTACAAGCGGATGTGAAAAAAGCGTTTGATTCTTTGAAATTTGGCGTTTGTACTCGTATCGACGGTTTTGTTACGCCAGAAGGAAAAGTACTTTTACACGACCCAAATACCATTCCTGGAATGTCGCCGACTTCTATCATTTTCAAACAAATGGCAGAAATTGGCTTGAACGTAACGGATTCTATCACATACTTCATTCGTCAGTCGATTCGTGAAAGAATGCGTACAGGCAAAAATACTTTCAAGTTTCAGCAATTATTAAGCAAATTGGATGCTGCCATTGCAAAAAGAATCGAAGAGCTTGACGACCGCCAAAAAGTAGCCGTTATTTTCGGTGGTTTTTCGGCAGAAGAGCAAGAAGAAAGTTTTGTAAAAGCCCGAAAAGTATATTCAACATTGGCGGCTTCTACGGAGTTTTATCCAGTACCTGTTTTTGTAACAGGTGAAAATCATTTGAAAGAAGAATTGTACTTGTTGCCAACCAATTTGATGTTCAAGGAATTTGCTGAAGATATTGTTGCTGTTTTAGATGGTTCAATTCATCCTTTGATTGCAGAAACCAGAATTAATGCTGAAAAAATCACGCTACATTATACAGGTAAAAAAGTAGGAACAGTAGAAAAAATCACTCGTGAAAAATTGCTTGAAATAGCAGATTTAACGTCAATTTGTACGAACGACATTACTTTGGATTTACCAGTTTATATTTAAACAATACAAGATATTTATTTGAGCCAGAGAATTTTTCTCTGGCTTTTTTATTTTACAAGAATTTTTTTTCTCATTTTCCCTGCTCTGTAACATTTGTCACTGTACGCTTGGTCTTTGAAGTTGAACTTTGTGCTATCAATTAAGAATCTAAATATCAACAAGAATATGTTCGACTTTTTTAAAACTAAGAAGAATTACGAAAACCTTTCTGCGGAAGCATTTAAAGGCTTATTAAGTGAAAAAAATACCGTTGTGATTGACGTGAGAACACCAGCGGAGTTTCAACAAAAGGCAATCAAAGGGGCAATCAATGTCAATGTATCAAGTGGAAGTTTTCAGTGGCAAGTAGGGCAACTGGATAAAGATAAAACTTATTTAGTGTATTGCAGAAGTGGAAATAGGAGTGGACAGGCTTGTAAAGTAATGGGAGATTTGGGTTTTACAAAAGTGTATAATCTTTCGGGAGGTTTGATGAGCTGGCCATATTAAAACTAAAAATAATGGAAAATATCACAAAGAATTGGGGAATCATGCGAGTAGCTCGTTTGCTGATTGGGGCATACATTGTTTGGGATGCGTTTAAACAGCAAACACCTGTTTGGGCTTTGCTTGGGGCATTTTTTATTTACCAAGCCGTGATGAATACAGGCTGTGCAATGGGTGGTTGTAATATTCAACCAAAAGAAGAAAAACCTTCTGCTAAAGTTGAAAGTATTGACTTTGAGGAGATTAAGTAAAATTACACTAAAACGACAAAACCATGAAAGCAAATATGGGCGGTGCAGACCGCATTATCCGAATCTTGATAGCAGTTGTAGCTGCTGTGTTATACTTTTCAGGAACAATTTCCGAAACCGTAGGTATCGTAGCCATGGTAATTGCAGGTATTTTTTTATTGACGAGCCTTATCAGTTTTTGTCCGCTTTACACGATTTTTGGGATTAATACTTGTCCTGCGAAAAAGTGATTCCTTTTAAATAACTTAGATTATGTACACTTACGAAGTAAATTTATCTTGGAACGAAGACCGTAAGGGAACGGTATCTTCGCCAGTATTAAGTAAAAGTATTGAAGTAGCCACACCGCCAGAATTTCCGAAGGGAATAGAAGGCGTTTGGTCTCCAGAGCATCTTTTTGTGGCTGCTGTGAATGCTTGTTTGATGACCACATTTTTGGCAATAGCCGAAAATTCAAAATTAGAATTTATCGAATTTCATTCATCAGCAACAGGTATTTTAGATAAAGTAGAAGGTAAATTTATGATGATGGAAATTTATTTACGTCCTACTTTAACAATTCAAAATCCAGAACAAGAAGAAAAAGCCTTGAAAGTACTCAACATGAGCGAAAAAGCTTGTTTAATTTCAAATTCAATAAAAGCTAAAGTAATTCTTGAACCCAAAATTGTGGTACAAGAAGTTGTTGTAGCCTGAGCTAATTTTCAGAAAAGTATTTACCTAAATCTTTCATCTAAACATTTCAGACAATGCCCGAGAAGTCAAAAATATATAGCATTGCTTTCAATAAATGTCCTTGCTGCCACGAGGGGAATTTTTTTGAAACCAATAATCCTTATAATCTCAAAAAGTTTGCTCACATGAACAAGTACTGCCCTGTTTGCGGTACAAATTTAGAACCCGAACAAGGTTTTTATACAGGAGCAATGTATGTCAGTTATGCACTTTATGTAGCATTGATTGTGACTACTTTCGTGGGCTTTGTGGTGATTTTAGAAGTAGATGTGGATACAGTACTCAAGTTTTTAGTACCAGTACTGATAGTAGTTTTGCCTCCTTTTTTCAGGTTTGCCAGACTTATTTGGGCAAATATGTTTATGAGCTACAAAGGAGTAGAAGCCAGTACAAAATCAGCATTTAAAAAATAAAAGATTACATCAAGGCTTTTTAGGAACAAAAGCCATTCTTAGTCAACTTAGCCCTCAAATTGTCTTTTTGAAGACAGCTTGAGGGCTAAATAATTGAAAATCATCTAAAAAAATAAGGAATCGGGGATAAAATTGTTTGAAAGTACCTCTTAAAATACAAAAACTATTAATTTTGCATCTTCTTTTGAATAATCTTTGAGTTTTAGGTAAATATTTACTGCTCAGAATCCCAAAATCATGTCTTCCAAAAAAATACAATCAGCTCTTATTTCGGTTTATTACAAAGACGGACTCGCTCCGATTGTCGAATTACTTCATCAAAATGGAGTGAAATTATACTCGACAGGTGGTACGCAAACTTTTATTGAAGAATTAGGCATTCCTGTTACGGCAGTTGAAGACCTAACAAGTTATCCTTCTATTTTCGGAGGAAGAGTAAAAACACTTCATCCAAAAGTTTTCGGTGGTATTCTTTATCGCCGTGACCATGAAGGCGATGTAGCTACGGCAGCACAGTACGAAATTCCTTCAATTGATTTAGTAATTGTTGATTTATATCCTTTCGAGGAAACTGTTGCGAGTGGTGCATCTGAAGATGATATTATTGAAAAAATTGATATTGGCGGTATTTCATTAATTCGTGGTGCAGCGAAAAACTTCAACGACGTATTGATAGTTTCGTCACGTACACAATATGCCGAAGTACTTTCTATTTTACAAGCAAAAGGCTGTGCTACTGATTTATCAGACCGCAAGCGTTTTGCGATGTTGGCTTTTGGTACTTCTTCACATTACGATACAGCTATTCATGCGTATTTCAATGGCAATAAAACAGATATTTACGACTTCAAATCGTTGCCACAAAGTACCCTTCGTTATGGTGAAAACCCACATCAATCGGCTACTTTCTACGGTGATTTAGCGGCATTGTTTGATAAATTGCACGGGAAAGAATTGTCGTACAACAACCTTGTGGACGTTGACGCTTGTATTACTTTGTTGGACGAATTCCAAGAAACTTCATTCGTTATCATCAAACATACCAACGCTTGTGGTGTAGCTTCTGCTGAAACTGTTCACCAAGCGTATTTGAATGCTTTTGCTTGTGATACCATTTCTGCTTTTGGTGGCGTTTTGGCAACCAACGGAACGGTTGATAAAGCGGCGGCAGAAGAAATGAATACTTTGTTCTTTGAAATTTTAATTGCTCCAGATTTCACAGAAGAAGCCTTGACGGTATTAAAATCGAAGAAAAACCGTATTTTATTGAAACGTAAACCAGTACAAAACTCAAAAATGATGTTCAAAACATTATTGAATGGCGTTTTGGAACAAGATAAAGATTTAGCAACAGAAACCGTAGCGGATTTCAAAACAGTAACAACGAAAGCACCAACTGATTCAGAATTGCGTGCTTTAGAATTTGCTTTGAAAATCTGTAAACACACTAAATCAAACACAATTATTTTAGCGAAAGAAGGTCAATTGTTGGCATCTGGTGTTGGTCAGACTTCAAGAGTAGATGCTTTGAAACAAGCGATTGAAAAAGCAGGTGAATTTGGTTTTGATTTACAAGGAGCAGTAATGGCGTCTGACGCTTTCTTCCCATTCCCTGACTGCGTAGAGATTGCCCACAAAGCTGGAATTACTGCGGTAGTTCAGCCGGGAGGTTCAATCAAAGACAAAGATTCAGTAGCCTATTGCGACGCTAACGGCTTGGCAATGGTGATGACTGGTGTTAGACACTTTAAACACTAAGATTCCTAAAAATAAGGTGATTTTTTAAAGAACCTCGCTCTGGTTTTGAGCGAGGTTTTTTGCATTATTTTGGGTTGATAAATGAAAGCTAAAAAATCAATTCATCAATTCTGAAAAAAAGCCCTCTTTTTCGCCCAAAATCTATGTAAACATCAACAAACGTTAGATGAATTGATAGGTTTTTTGTATTTTTACTTTTTCATTGGAAATAAAGCCGATTGTGTGATTTAAAGACCACGATACAAAAATCTTCAAAAAATATAAATGAAAGTGGAAGCATAGATTTTTTCATTTAGACTATCAGGAATGGTAAAAATGAGCGTTTATCTTTCAAAATCGAATTAAATATGTCAGAAATTCAAGAACCAGAAGTAAACAGTAGAGCCAATTATGATGCCGATAACATACAGGTACTTGAGGGCTTAGAGGCAGTAAGAAAACGCCCATCCATGTATATCGGCGATACAGGATTCAAAGGTCTTCACCACTTAATTTGGGAAGTGGTTGATAACTCGATAGATGAGGCATTAGCAGGGCATTGCGATACAATTAAAGTAACCATCAATACTGATAACTCAATTACCGTAGAAGATAATGGCCGTGGGATTCCGACGGGTATGCACACTAAAGAGAAAAAATCTGCTTTGGAAGTGGTAATGACGGTACTTCACGCTGGTGGTAAATTTGATAAAGACACTTATAAAGTATCTGGTGGTTTGCACGGTGTGGGGGTTTCTTGTGTGAACGCTCTTTCTACGGATTTGAAAGTTACGGTATATCGTGAAGGAAAAATATTTGAACAAGAATATAAAATTGGTATTCCTCAGTACGCTGTAAGAGAAATTGGAACAACTGAACTTCATGGAACAACCGTGACTTTCAAACCAGATGAATCAATTTTTACAGTAACTGAATATAAGTACGAAACCGTAGCGGGTCGTTTACGTGAACTTTCATTCTTGAATGCAGGTATCAAAATCAGTTTGACTGACCTTCGTGATTTAGATGAAAAAGGCGAACCTAAGAGTGATTTATTTTTCTCGGAAGGTGGTTTGAGCGAATTCGTTTTGTACTTGGATGCTACTCGTGATAAAATCATCGAAGCACCCATTTATATGGAAGGCGATAAAAACGGCGTACCAGTGCAAGTAGCGATGATGTACAATACTTCGTACTCAGAAAACGTAGTGTCGTATGTAAACAACATTAATACTATCGAAGGCGGTACACACGTAGCAGGTTTCCGTGGAGCTTTAACTCGCACTTTGAAAAACTATGCTGATAAGTCAGGAGCTTTAGATAAATTAAAAATTGATATTGTTGGGGATGACTTCCGTGAAGGTTTAACTGCCGTTATTTCGGTAAAAGTAGCTGAACCTCAGTTTGAAGGACAAACTAAAACAAAATTAGGTAACGGTGAAGTTTCGGGTGCGGTTTCGGCGGCAATGTCTGATATGTTGGAATCTTGGTTGGAAGAACATCCAAAAGAAGCTCGCCAGATTGTAGCCAAAGTAATTTTAGCAGCACAGGCTCGTCATGCAGCTCGTAAAGCTCGTGAAATGGTTCAGCGTAAAACCGTTTTAGGTGGAAACTCTTTACCAGGAAAATTGGCTGACTGTTCTGATAATGACCCACACGTTTGCGAATTGTACTTAGTAGAAGGGGACTCAGCAGGTGGAACGGCAAAACAAGGTCGTAACCGTGCATTCCAAGCGATTTTGCCATTAAGAGGTAAAATTTTGAACGTTGAGAAAGCTCAAGAGTACAAGATTTACGAAAGTGAAGAAATCAAAAACGTAATTACAGCTTTAGGTGTAAGTTTTGGAAAAGATGGCGACGAAAGAGCCTTGAATACTGAAAAATTACGTTACCATAAAATCATCATTATGACCGATGCCGACGTGGATGGTTCTCACATCAGAACTTTGATTCTTACGTTCTTCTTCCGTTATATGAAAGATTTGTTGGATAAAGGATATATCTACATTGCTCAACCTCCTTTGTATCAAGTGAAAAAAGGACAACAAATGGAATATTGTTGGACTGAAGCACAACGTGAGCAGGCGGTAAAACGTATTGCAGGAAATGCAAAAGAAGATACAGTATCGGTACAACGTTACAAAGGTCTTGGAGAGATGAACGCCGAGCAATTATGGGAAACAACGATGAACCCAGAAACTCGTACTTTGAAACAAGTAAATATCGAATCGGCAGTAGAAGCTGACCATTTATTCTCAATGTTGATGGGCGATGAAGTACCACCACGCAGAGAGTTTATCGAAAAGAATGCGAAGTATGCTAAGATTGATGTGTAGTTAATAACTGAAATATCAATAGAAAAATAACTGGGCTGTTTCTAAAACAGCCCAGTTATTTTTTACTCTTTATCTACACCAGCTTCAATAACAGCTTGAATACTGGGTGAAACATTTGATAGAAAATCGTAGCCTGTTAGGCGTTCTAATTCATCCACTGAAAGTCTGTACTTTCGCCAATCGTCTCCGCCAACGGTGTTGATATTGGGCATATTTACAGCAATTACTCTGGTTTTTGTATTGATACGACTAATGTCTTTATCGCCCAAAGGCAAAACAACAATCACTTTCCAAACAGAAGCAGGTACAAGTACATTATCGTTTTTGCCAATTGTTTTGGCTGTTCCATTTGCTCCCGTACCGCCTTGTCCTAAAGTACCAGCCAAAATATATAATTCATTGCCTTGGTCGAGCAAAGTGCGAGCATATTCTTCTAAATGTTTCCAAACGCCACGGTTATTTTCTGGAGCTTGAGGTACCATATTGGTCATCAAAAAAGTCTCTTGATTATCTTCTGGATTTCCATCACGGTCGTCGGAAGGACATAAATGACCTCTATCAAAACCAGTTTCTGAATAATCTCTTGGACTTACTTGATACCAGCCAGTAGGCAAAGTATTATCTGGACGAAAATTATTTTGACGAGCCGCATCACCTTTCCAAGCTTTACTCAAGTGCCAAGAAACCCAATTGGCAATGCCTTTACTTTTGTTGTACGAAAGCGAATAAGCCGTTTTTGTCATCAAATAATTATTGGGCGAAGCCACATTGGTCACAGCTTTTGATGGATTCCCTAAAGCTAAATTATCATCACGGTTCGGAATTATATTTACTTTAACCGTGCTATTTTCTTTGGTAATCGTAGCGGTGGTGGGCGTATTTGTTACTTTCGCACCTGTTGAATAAGTAATAATGCTAATATCGTCGATATTCAAACGGTTTTCACTTCCGTCCGTTTTTCTGATTTCGATACGACTTGCCTTTACTACATTTACGTCAATCGTAAGAATTTTTAATTTTTTATCTGTCGCTTTGATACTTGTGCCAACTTTTGACCAAGTTTTTCCAGCATTCGACGAAACCCAAAGTTCAAAACTACTTCCTTCATCCAACTGATAAACGCCATATTTCAACTTCACTTGCTGAATGCCCGTCGGAATGTCAAAATTCATAGTCAATTTTGCTTTTTCCTTCATGCGTACAGATTTCTCACCATTCTTTTGGTCGTTTTCTGCACTTCCGATTACGGCATTGTCTAAATTCCATTCGCCAGAAGGCGTAGTAATTACGTCGGTTTCATAACGTCCTTTCGAGGCAGTTTCAAATTTTTCTGGAAAATTAGGAGCAGTTTTGGCTGGCTCTTGAAAGGCAAAAGAAGGAGAAATTACACTTGTATAAAGCAGTATCGTTACTCCAAGAAAAGTTAAAAAAGGGTTTTTTCTGAACATTGTTTTTGGAAAATAAGAGGTTATATATAATTGTGATTGATTTTTAATTGTGATTGAGTGAGTTGTGGATTAGTGATTGGTTTTAATTGTGATTAAGTGAATTGTGAATTAGTGATTGATTTTTAATAATGAATGATTATACTCAAATTTAAAATTAATCACTAACTCACTAATTAACAATTGACTAATTCACAACTCACTCAATTAAATCACTGCTTGGCGTACTCGAACGAGTTTTTCTAATAATTCTTCCAATTTATCTAAAGGCAACATATTCGCACCATCAGATTTTGCGATAGCAGGATTTGGATGTGTTTCGATAAAAATACCATCAGCACCTACGGCGATAGCCGCTTTGGCAATGGTTTCAATCATTTTGGGCTGTCCGCCCGTAACGCCCGAAGTTTGGTTGGGTCTTTGTAAAGAGTGCGTACAGTCCATTACCACAGGCACACCATGTGCTTGCATTTCAGGAATGTTACGATAATCAACCACCAAGTCGCCATAGCCAAAAGAATTACCACGGTCTGTTAAAAATACTTGTGCCGAAGGGTTTTCATGCAAGATTTTTTCAACGGCAAATTTCATTGAAACGCCTGCCATAAATTGTCCTTTTTTGATATTTACTGCCTTGCCTGTACGAGCCGCCGCCGCTAACAAATCAGTTTGACGACACAAAAACGCTGGAATTTGTAGCACGTCCACATACTTGGCAGCCATTTCTGCCTCTTGTGATTCGTGAATATCCGTAACCGTTGGTAAATCGTAATGATTGCCAATTTCTTGTAAAATTTCCAAAGCAGCGATGTCGCCGATGCCTGTAAATGAATCTAATTTGGTACGATTTGCCTTGCGGTACGAACCCTTGAAAATATAAGGAATACCAAATTGGTCGGTAATACCTTTGATTTTTTCGGCGATTTCAAAAGCCAAATCACGGCTTTCAATGGCACAACTTCCTGCCATGAGGAAGAAATTATTGTTTTCGGTATGTTTTAATTTTGGGATATTCATTTTTGAGATTTTTTTAAATATAATTTACTTCTGGATTCAATTTAATACCAAATTTATCCAAAACAGTTTGCTGTACTTTTTCGGCTAATTTTTTTATTTCATTGCCATTTCCACCGCCATAATTGACCAAAACTAAGGCTTGACGAGCGTGAACACCGATTTGTCCATCTCTAAATCCTTTCCAACCTGCTTGCTCTATTAGCCAACCTGCTGGTACTTTTACGGTGGTTTCGTTGATAGGGTAACTTGGTAAAGTAGGAAAAGATTCGATTAAATTTTTGTATTGTGTAAGTGGAATTTCTGGATTTTTAAAGAAACTTCCCGAATTACCTATTTCGACTGGGTCGGGCAATTTACTTTTACGAATGGCAATCACGGCATCGCTGATGGCTTTGATAGAAAGTTCCGTCACATTCATTTCGGCTAAGGTTTTTTGAATATCGCCGTAAGCCGTTTTAAAAGTGGGTACTTTATTTAAACGAAAAGTAACTGAAACAATCACATATTTTCCTTTTAAAGTGTGCTTGAAAACGCTTTCACGATAACCAAATTGACAATCGGCTAAAGTAAAAGTTTCAACCTCAAGCGTTTCCAGATTGAGGGCTTGCAACTCGTGAAAAATGTCTTTGATTTCTACACCATAAGCCCCGATATTTTGCATAGGAGCAGCCCCAACCGTACCCGGAATCAGCGATAGGTTTTCGATGCCTGCGTAATGATTTTCCACACAGAACATCACGAATTGATGCCAAATTTCGCCTGCTCCAGCTTGGATAAGTACATGGTTTTCGTCTTCAAAAATCTTTTCTTTGCCTTTCAATGCAATTTTTACGACCAGTCCTTCGTAGTTTTTTGTCAGTAAAAGGTTACTTCCACCACCTAAAAAAAGCTTTTCCTCTTCACGAAAAGCTGGGTTTTGAAGTACATTCTTTAATTCATCGACGGTACTTACTTCCACAAAGTAGCTCGCTGTGGCTTCTAATCCGAAAGTATTGTAGGGTTTTAAAGAAACATTTTCTTGAATATTCATAAAGCTTTTGGGGAATCAGAATTTATGATTGGCTGAATCATAATATACTCAACAAAGTTACGATGAAAAAGGGTATTTCAAGTTTTTGTCAAAAATTGTATCTTTGATGAATACTTCTTATTTCAGCCACCAAATTTTTTTTAAAACTGAAAATCCATGCAACGATTGCTCTTTGTTTGCCTTTCTATTATATCACTTTTGATAAGTGCTTGTTCGTCGAAAGTAAGTTCAGGAAGTACTTCAAACACATCTCATAAAAAAAACGAGAAAGTTTATGAAGAAGATTTAGCTCTATATTTACCCAGGTACAAGGCTTTAAATCAGAAAAATGATAGTTTGAATGCCGCCAAAGCCAAAGTAAGCAAGACTTATACCAGCGAAGGTCCACTACAAATCAACAAAAAATTAGATGCTATTTTAGATACCATTGCTCTGAAAAACAAAAGTGTTCGCTTTGCCAATGGTTTCAGAATCCAGATTTATGTAGGAAACGACCGCAAGCTTGCCGACGAAGCCAAGATTTTTACTTATCAGACTTATCCAGAAATTTTTCCTTACTTAACTTATCAACAGCCGATTTATAAAGTAAAAATTGGCGATTTCCTCAACCGAATGGATGCCGAGCGATACTTTGCCAGTATAAAAGACTTGTATCCCTCAGCCCTAATTTTACCTGATAAAGTAGAAATCAAAAGAGGAATTATGGTAAAATAGCTTTCCGAAAATTAGCCCTGATGGGCTTTAATTAATTTTTATTTTATCATTTTGATACATTAAATGCCCTGCTAAATTGAAAAAATATTAGCAGGGTATTATTTATTCTGTAAATTTGAAAACTATTCACAATACATTGCTGATAAGTCAACATAACTTTATTTGAATTCTTCTTTACTTTTGTAAAGCGTAGATAGGGCTTAGTTAAGCATTATAGAAGCATTGAAATTAATAAAATCATGCTGTTTTGAAGATGAAATACTTTTTGGTTTTAGCGATTTCGGTTTTAGTATTCAACCAATCTTTTGCCCAATTCAATGATTATCAAGTGTTTTTCGGAAGGTATAATGATGAATTACTTTGTAGAAAATGGATACAGAACGGAGAAGTTTTTTACCTAAGTATTAATCCGAATACATTAAAAACAAGTATTGTCAAGGATATTAAAGCTGAACCTTTGAAGTGGGATGAAGTAACTCAGCAGTATCAAAAGACAAATTACTTGAAGGCTTGGAATGTTGAAAAGCATAAAGATTATACCCTTCAAGATGCAGGAATTGAGAAAAGCGATTCAACTTTAAATGGTTTTAGCTTAACCGTAGATTTATGTCCATCTACCAAACCACTTGATAGAAATTTCTTCAAGCAGGTTATTAAAGCTTTTGAAGTATCGGAGCTTCCAGTACCTATTACGATTACCATAACAGGACTTTGGATGAAAAGTCACCAAAGCGACTTAAAGTGGTTGATAAGCCAAGAAGCGTCAGGTAATTTAACGATTACTTGGGTCAATCATAGTTTCAATCATCACTATGACCCGAAGTTACCATTACGAGACAATTTTCTACTTGAAAAAGGAACAGTCATCGCCGATGAAGTATTGTTGAACGAACAAGCCATGTTGCAGAATAAGCTTATTCCTTCTGTTTATTTTCGCTTTCCGGGTTTAGTGTCAAGTAAAGCCATATTCGACCAAATACTTTCTTATGGATTACTTCCACTTGGAAGCGATGCTTGGCTGGCAAAAGGACAACTGATTACCAAAGGAAGTTTGGTATTAGTCCATGCCAACGGTAATGAACCACTGGGTTTGAAACTGTTTTTATCTCAACTAAAAAAGAACGAAGCTGATATAAAAAAGAAAGCATGGCAACTTTGGGATGTTTCAAACTTAATTTCTAAAGAAAAATAATTACTTTTTCTGCATATTCGCAGAATCAAAACACATAAAACAATCAAATTAATTTATCCCCAAATCCAAATCTTTAACTCATGTCAAAAATTAAAGTTGGTGTAGTTGGTACTGGTTTTATCGGTCCTGCACACATCGAAGCTCTTAGAAGACTCCCCAATGTAGAAGTTACAGCCCTTTGTGAAGTAAACATCGAATTAGCTACGGCTAAAGCTGCCCAATTGGGTATCGAGCGTCCTTGTACGTTCGAACAATTGTTGGCGATGGAAGATATTGCTTCTGTGCATATTTGTACGCCTAATTTCTTGCATTACTCTCAATCGAAAGCGGCTTTGTTGGCTGGTAAGCACGTGGTTTGCGAAAAACCATTGGCGAAAGATTTACATGAAGCAGAAGAATTGGTTGCTTTAGCAAAAGAAACAGGTTTGGTTAATGCGGTTCACTTCAACTTACGCTATTATCCTTTGGTTCGCCAAATGAAAACTATGCGTGAAAAAGGCGATTTGGGCGAAGTATATTCGGTGTTGGGTTCGTATTTGCAAGATTGGTTGTTTTACGAAACAGATTACAACTGGCGTTTAGAACCAGATAAATCGGGCGATTCTCGTGCGATTGCCGATATTGGTTCGCACTTGATGGACATTATCGAGTACATCACTGGCTTGAAAACGGTAGAAGTAATGGCCGATTTTAATACGATTCACAAAACTCGTAAAAAGCCTTTGAAACCCGTAGAAACGTACTCAGGCAAAATGCTTCAACCAGAAGATTATGCCGATGTACCTATTAATACGGAAGACCACGCCAATGTATTGTTGCGTTTCGACAACGGCAACCGTGGTTCAGTAACGGTTTCACAAGTTTCGGCGGGTCGTAAAAACCAATTGAAATTAGAAATTTCGGGTTCAAATAAAACTTTTGCTTTCAATTCAGAAGCACCAAACGAAATCTGGATTGGTAATCGTGATGGTTACAACCAGTCATTAATGCGTGACCCTTCTTTGGCATACCCAGAAGCAAGAGCGATTATGACATTCCCGGGTGGTCATAACGAAGGCTTCCCTGATACTTCTAAACAATTGTTCAAAGAAGTTTATGCAGCCGTAGCAGAAGGCAAACAACCAGAAAATCCGACATTCCCAACTTTTGCGGATGGTTATAGAGAATTATTAATCTGCGAAAGAATCCTCGACAGCCACAGAAGCCAAAGCTGGACGAAGGTATAATATTTAGTGAGTTGTGAATTAGTGAGTTAGTGAATATTTTAGTAGCATTCATTAATTCACAGCTCACTCTTTTGAACTACACTAAACAGATGATTGATGGAAAATAGCCATACACAACATGAATTTGCAGAAAGAATGTTCCAAAGAATTAAAAACTTTGGACTCAGATGTATTCCTGTATGTGATGAACTATTTTCGAAATCTTTATCTGCTAAAAATATTGCTCGACAATTAGCTCGTTCGTCAGCATCGTCAGTTGCAAACTATCGAGCTGCAAGAAGAGCCAGAAGTAATAAAGAGTTTTTTGCAAAATTAAGTATTGTCATCGAAGAACTTGATGAAAGTATATTTTGGTTGGAATATTCAATTGATGCTAACTTTTTCCATGAAGCAAAGCTAAAAAGCTTAATGGATGAAGGACATGAAGTTTTGAAAATTCTTTCAAAATCCAGAAAAACAACAGGAGAATTATTGAAAAAAAAGGGTATTGACTCTTAACTCACTCATTCACAACTCACAATTTTTCATGAAAACAATCAAAGGCCCTGCTATATTTTTAGCACAATTTTTAGATAATACTGAGCCGTTTAATTCGCTTGATTCTATCACTTCTTGGGTAGCTGATTTGGGCTACAAAGGCGTACAAATCCCTACTTGGGATGCTCGTGCAATCGATTTACAATTGGCTGCCGAGTCGAAAACCTACTGTGACGAATTGAAAGGAAAATTGGCGGATAAAGGTATCCAAATCACCGAACTTTCAACGCACTTGCAAGGACAGTTGGTGGCAGTAAACCCTGCTTACGATGTAATGTTCGATGGATTCGCTCCAGATGCAGTAAAAGGAAATCCAAAAGCTCGTACCGAATGGGCAGTGCAGCAGTTAAAATGGGCGGCCAAAGCATCTCAGAACTTAGGTTTGAATGCTCACGCTACTTTCTCTGGTGCATTGATGTGGCATACGGTTTATCCTTGGCCACAACGTCCTGCGGGTTTGGTAGAACAAGGCTTTACAGAATTAGGAAACCGTTGGTTGCCAATTTTGGATGCTTTTGAAGACGCTGGCGTTGACCTTTGCTACGAAATTCATCCAGGTGAAGATTTGCATGATGGTGTTACTTTTGAAATGTTCTTGGAAAAAGTAGGCGGACACAAACGTGCAAACTTGCTTTACGACCCATCGCACTTTGTATTGCAGTGCTTAGATTATTTGCAATACATTGATTTCTATCACGAAAGAATCAAAATGTTCCACGTAAAAGATGCTGAATTTAATGCTACGGGCAAACAAGGCGTTTATGGTGGGTATCAATCATGGGTAAATCGTGCTGGACGCTTCCGTTCTTTGGGTGATGGACAAGTAGATTTTGGTTCTATTTTCTCGAAACTAACCCAATACGGCTACGATGGCTGGGCGGTGTTAGAGTGGGAATGTGCTATCAAAGACCCCGTTCAAGGTGCAACTGAAGGAGCTCCATTTATTGATTCACACATTATCCAAGCTACGTCTAAAGTATTCGACGACTTCGCTGGCGGTGGTGCAGATATTGAATTGAATAAGAAGATTTTGGGAATCTAATTCGATTTGGGATTGTGGATTTCTGATTTCGGAAATATAAAACCTCATAAGCTTGCTTATGAGGTTTTATATTTATGCACAGTTTTTTAATGATAACTTTCTGCATTACATAAGTACTAATATCGCATTGCTGAGGTAGCAAAGTAGAAAATCCCCAAGCCCTGCAAGGGCTTAATCTATCAACAATGGGTAATGCCCATTGAAGAAGGCTAAAATGAAAATCTCATAGCCCTGCAAGGGCTTAATCCATCAACAATGGGTAACGCCCATTGAAGAAGGCGAAAATGAAAATCCCATAGCCCTGCAAGGGCTTAATCTATCAACAATGGGTAATGCCCATTGAAGAAGGCTAAAATGAAAATCCCATAGCCCTGCAAGGGCGACATCTATCCTCAATGGGTAACGCTCATTGAGGAAGGCGAAAATGAAAATTCCATAGCCCTGAAAGGGCGACATCTATCAACAATGGGCATCGCCCATTGAAGAAGGCGAAAATGAAAATCCCATAGCCCTGAAAGGGCGACATCTATCAACAATGGGTAATGCCCATTGAGAAACGTGAACTGTCATATTCACATGAACGTCGTCCATATCTCATAACCACACGCCACAGCCACAGGGTGTTACCCTGTGCTGTGGGATTTCGCCCTTTCAGGGCTTGGGTTTGGTAGCTGGGATTGGTAGCTGGGCATGGTAGGGTAGCGGTGGCACAAGGCTTTGCCATGTGTTGATGGATTTCGCCCTTTCAGGGCTTGGGTTGGTAGCTGGGAACAGGATTTTGTATTTTTATAAAAAAATACTGTTTTAATTATGAAAATTATAATATAACTTCACAATTGTTGAAATCGTTAATATAAATTCTGGATTTATCATGATACACTGTGCCAATCGTATCATAAATCTTGATATATAAAATCCACATTCTTCAATCACAAAATCCTATGCGACTTTTCCACTCCGAATCTGAAATAGAATCTTTAATCGAAAAATTCAATACTTGTACCTTACCTCTTGAGGCTTGGACGCACGAGGCTCATTTGGCAATGGGCGTTTGGTATCTGCGTCAATACAACCTTACGCAGGCGATGCTGTTGGTTCGACAAAGAATTATTTTATTCAATAGCTCGGTGGGTGGAGTTGTGAGTTTTGAAAGGGGCTACCACGAAACGCTTACGTGGTTTTGGTTGAAAACCGTGGAGGCTTTTTTGGATAGTTTTGGTAGAGATAAAGCATTACTTGACACGTGCAATGCTTTTCTCAGTAGCGAATACGCCTTGCGTGACAGGGCTTTGTTATTTTACAAAAAAGAAGAAATCATGTCGCTGGAAGCACGGACATTTTTGATGATGCCTACCAATACTTCCCACCCTTTTTGAGTATGAGTTTGACCCCTCGAATGGTGATTTGAATATGTGCCAAAATTGCCCCAAACAAGCCAAAATGCTTTTTGAGTACTTCATAACGGTCTATTAAAGAGCGTTTCAGTTGTTTGTTTGAAATACCGCCAACCAAATATTTCGCCACAACAATATCCAAAAATTGTACTTTTTTCGCTCGTTTCAAACAGCTAATTTCCCAGTCAACATCGGCACTGAGGTTGTTTTCTAAGTAAAATGGAGCGATGGATTTACGGGCAATAAAGGCTTGATGACAAACCAACATCCCCAAATTCATGTCTTGCCATTTGAGATTTTTAGGTAAACGATGGGGTGTAATTTCCGAACGTAAACCTTGAATTGTGCCATTTTCTTCTACAAAATACGTATCGCCATAAAACACATCGGCGTTGGTTTCTGCCAAAGATTGTATCAAATTGGCTACTACTTCGCTATCGTTGATTTCATCGCCGGCGTTCATAAACCACACAAATTCGCCCGAAGCCAAGCGCAAACCTTTATTCATGGCATCGTACAAACCTTTGTCGGGTTCAGATACCAACAGGTTTACTCTTTCACCGTAAGCTTTAGCAATGGCTAAGGTTGCATCTTTCGATTTTCCATCAATAATAATGTACTCAAAATCTTGGTTCGATTGAGCCACGATACTCTCGATGGTTCTTTTTAGAAATTTTTCGGCATTATAAGTAATGGTAATGATACTTAGTTTTATCATAATGATTCATATAAGGCTTGGTACTGTTGGGCTACGACTTCTTCGGCATAAGTTGAAAGTACTTTTTTTCTTGCATTTTCACAAAGCGATTCATAATCAGCTTGATATAACGTCCAAAAAATGCCTTTTGCCAGTCCTTCGGCCGATTTGAAAGGAGCTAAATAGCCATTTTGTTGATGCTCAATCATTTCAGGAATGCCCCCCGTTTCAAAGCCAACAACGGGCGTTCCGCAGGCCAAAGATTCCATAATGGTATTGGGCAAATTATCTTCTAAAGACGAAATCACAAATACAGAAGCTGCCGAGTACGCAAAGGAAATGGTTGCTAAGTCGGAAAGTTTACCTAAAGCATTTACTTTAAAAGGTAAGTTTTCAAAATCACTGGCTTGAGTTTGTCCGAAAATAATGAGTTCAACTGCCTTGTTATCAACTGAATATTCCTTTTTCAAAATCTCTAAAGCTTCTTTGAAATAAGCAAATCCTTTCCGAACGTCGCTGATTTTGGCTGCCGCAAAAAGGATGTAGCGTTTGGTAGGGTCTAAGTGAAAATGTTGTTGAGCAATTGGCTTTTCGGTCGGCTTGAACAATGAAGTATCAATTGGGTTTGGAATCGAAACAATTTTCTTACCTTTTAATAAAGCACTCGTTTTCGCTTTTTCGGCCAACCATTGGCTACAAGCCACAACGCTGATATTGGCATTTTGCAATAGCTTTTGTTTGGCTTGCCAAACTTGGTTCGACAAATCGGTAGGGGAGGGTTTTTTCAGAAATTCACTGCAATTGCCACAACTTTGTTGGTACTGTGTACAATCTCTTGAATAATGGCAACCACCCGTAAAAAGCCACATATCGTGCAAAGTCCAAACAATGGGCTTTTGCGTTTCGATAAGTTTTTGAATAGCATCGAGCGAAAGAAAACCGAAATTTATCCAATGCAAATGAATAATATCGCTTTTTTTAATCAAAGTATTTTGACTAACATCAATACCGATTTTTGCTTGAGAAAAGATAAATCTTACTGCTTTGGACTTTTCATAAAAAGCAAATTGATAGCGGTCGAAAGCGAATCTTGCAAGAGCTACTTTTTTCAAAAACCAGTTTGTTGCAATCGTTTCAACGTTGGGAGCTTTGCCTTTTTTATCTTGAACGATCATTTTTGAGTCTAAGCCATTGTCATTTAAGGCTTTATTGAGGCGAAATGCTGCTATGGATGCTCCGCCAAAAGTATCAAAAGTGCTTAAAATCGTGATTTTCATATTATGGACGATAGCCGAAAATATTTAACTGCAAATCCATCAAATCATTGCCTTTGTAGCGATGATTGACAAGTGGTTTTGAACGGTCTTGAGCAGAATTGATAAAGTAACGGAAGCCATTTTTTGCCAAAATATTCAGAATTTCCCCTAATTCTTGTGCTTGTTCTGGAAAAGCGTGATATTCAATAAAGATATTTTTTACTTGCTTTAATGAGTTCGCACAGTCTTTCAACACTGCCGTTTCAGCTCCTTCAATATCCATTTTTAGCATGTCAATTGAAGGCGTTTTATCAAGTACATCTTTCAAACGAAAAGAAGCAACTTTTACTTTTTCACCTTCACCATAAATCGAAGCTCCGTCTGAACCTTCAGAGGCGAATTCAATGCCTTCCTCATCAATCCAAACCGCTTTGTTGATTACTTCTACATCCGAAAATCCATTATTAGTCAGATTCGATTGTAGAATTTTAGCAATTTTAGCATCTGCTTCAAAAGCAGTGATTTGTGCATTGGGATACTCTCTTTTGAAAAAAGCACAGCTTGAACCAATGTTTGCTCCACAGTCTAAAATCACAGGCTTTGCCGAATCGGTATTGAATTTATAAAATTGTTCAACGAAAATTTCTTGAAACTGAAACAGGAAAGACATACAATCGGGTACTTGAAAGGTCATTCCTTGAAATTTGATTTCACGAGCTTCGTAGCGTTTTACATCTCCGTACTTTCTGAAAAGCTTCAGTAATTCACGACTTTCAGCCGTTCTGAAAGCATGATAGGGGCCTTTTAATATGTATTTTAAAACAAACATTTTAAGATGGTCATCAGCGGTCGGCTCTCGGCTTTCGGCTTTTTTTGATATTTTACATATTACTCATGGCATGACTCTAAGTCATGCCATGAGTTTTTAATCAATTTGTCAACTCAATTTTAATTCAACAGCTTAACCCAGATTGCTGACAGCCGATGACCGACAGCTTTCAAACGCTCTTTGATAATTTTTAATTACCACATGAATATTTACTTCATCACGGATGATTTGTCCAGAATTTAGTCCCATTTGGCGAGTTTTTGCAGGGGCAGACAAAAGTACGGCTAATTTCTTAAATAAATCATCAGCATTGCCGTCCTCAAAGATAAAGCCGTTGTAGCCATCTCTTACCAATTTTTTCTCCGTTCCGTCTGCCACGGCACACACAATAGGTTTATCAAAACACATGGCATCGTTGATAGACAAACCGCCCATTCCTGCTAAAACATAGACCAAAGAAGCATTGAAGTACTGTCCGAGTTCGGTCATTTTATACACACCGCCCGTAAATACTACTTGTTTTTCAATGCCCAAATCAATGGCTTGTTGTTTCAGATTTTGTTCTTCTGGCCCAGTACCAACCACTACTAATTCTGCCGTTGGGAATTGTACCAAAAGTTTGCTAAAAACTTCAATCAACATATCTACTCTTTTCCATTTTACCAATCTGCCAACATGTAAAAGTCTGAGTGGATTTTCTGGCAAAACAGTATTTACTCCTTCGATTTTGGCTTTATCCGCCAAAATCAAATCAGTGTCTGGCGAGTTGTAAATGACAAAAATCTTCTCTTTGGGTACGCCATAACTACCAAATACTTCGTAAGCTTCTTCGGTATAGTCCACGTGGGCATCTACCAAATTGAAAGCTCTTTTATAAGTATATTTCAGTAAAGTATATTTCAATTTAAAAGCCAAGCTATCGGGTTTCAAATTGGTTTGCATCGTTTCAGAAGCTACGCCGCCGTTGGCATAAAAATCAAGGGCTTCTTTGAATTTGGGAATATTGAATGGAATTTCCTTGAGTATCAGCTTAATACCCATACTTCGTATTTTCCAAAGCAACATCGGATTATAGACGAAAGCCAAAATATATGGCCAAATCGTAACGATTACGTCTGGGCGTTCGGCTTCAATGGTTTCTATAAAATTCTTGAAGAAAGGTTTTCCCCAAAGCGTTTTGTATTCTTCTAAGAAATGTACTTTAAATTCAATGCCATCTAAGGTTTGGTGTACGCCCGAACCAACAGTTTTCCCACCACTTTTTGGAGCAATTACAACGATTTCCTGTCCTTCAATACGATTCAAACGATTGAGTACCAAGTTATAATAATGTGGCAAGCCACCAAAAGTAAATAGTATTTTCATTGTTTTTTTGATTAGTCGATGGTGATTGGTGATTATAATAGCAATAAATCTATTTTTTATGAACCTTTTTTACATCTACAATAAGGCAGATAAAGTCCATTATTAATTACCAATCACTTTTTTCAACAAGTTTTTTACTGTTCTATTCAAGTCTTCGGATATTTCAAGAAATAATACTCCGCCACCAAAAAGTACAGCGATGCAAACAGATTTTATGGCAATATTCACAAAATTTATCCAAAGATTTCCTTCTAAACTTGGAATAAAAAGTGTGACGATATAAGTGAAAATACCTAATAAAAGCGTTTTTACCGTGCCAATGTTGAAGGGTTGAAGATTGAGTTTATGTTTGATAAAAAAGAATTTCACCACATTATACACCACTACCGAAACCAACATCGCCAAAGCCGCACCGTTGTAACTGTACAATGGAATAAAAATCAAATTCACGATAAAAAGCACAATAAAGCGAATAAGATAAAAACCAAAATCATACTTATAAAAAGGTGAATTTTTTAGAATTTCAGAATTTAAGCCCGTCGCCATGTCGAAAACGCTGTACAAACCGACCATCAAAACCACAAATTTTCCCTGACTGTACACGGCTGCGTTGGGAATAATTTGAAAAACAGCGTCAATGTTTGTCCAAATGCCCAGAAACAGAAAACCACCAACAATCAATAAATTTAAAGCTGATTTTTGATAAATTTCTTCGATGTGTTCGAGATTATTATTTTTCCAAGATTCAGCCAAAAGTGGCTCTGAAATAGAAGCGATGGCATTGCGTGGAATGGCAATTACCATCCCGATACTTGAAGCAATAAAAAATATCGCCGCACTGTTCAAGCCTCCGTGATATGCTGGCAACATCAGTTTTTCGATATTGGGCAAAATGGTGGCTGTTGCTCCGCCTAAAATTGTCCACAAACCATACATACACATTTCTTTAAAAATGGGCTGTTTTACAAAACTGAAATCAAAACGAAGGTAAAGTTTGCCTAAAATTTTGATGTAAATCAGTAAAAAACAGACATTTAAGAAATAAATCAGTACGATGCCATTCAATAATTGGTCGAAAGTGATGAATTTGAAACCAAACAAAATAGCTAAAAGCGAATTAGAAGATTTCAAGAAAATCTCTCGAAGAATGGTTGGCACAACAATCCGTAAATGTACTTTGCTGTAAGTTTCTAAAGTAGAAGTATAAAGAAGAAAAAAAGTAATAAAAGGCAAGTACCAATAATATTGAATCAGTAAAGGCGAATTATCCATATAAACGGACTGAAAAATGCCTTTTACACCGATATAAGCCAACAAAAATAAAACAAAACCAAACAATGGAGCGATGAGTAAATAGCCCAAAAATCCATTATGTTGGCGGTCGGGGTCTGAGAATCGACTAAAAAATCTTACGCCAACATGAGGTGTTCCTAAATTTGAAAATGCCGCAAATACTTGTGGAAAGCCAATCAAGGAAGTATATAAACCTAATTGCTGAGGAGAAAGAAATTTATTGTAAAGAAATAAAACATTAATCGTTCCGATGATTACTCCAATGTATGTAACCACCGAACTTTTGATGCTTTGACGTATGACGATACCCATAAATAAAGATTAAACAACAAAATTAATGCGAGAAACCTCGTTTATATTTTTGTCGGGATGAATAGAGTCTCCTAAAACTAAGCACCAAGCCCAATCCGATGAATAGTATTTGCCAGCTTCTTTTCCAAGATTGCTGTGCGATTTGCTCTATGATATTCGTTAGCCAAAGGGCTATAAATTTTAAGATTGATTTCCCAAAACTCCAACGGACATTTTTCAGCAAAGCCAAGTATTGTCCATAAAATTGCATTTTTTCGGAGTACGAAAGCCTACTTTTATTAGTACTTTTCGCTCGATTTTCCCTTGCATGAACAATACTTGCTTTAGGTACAAAACCAATTTTGAAGCGATGAAAAAGCGTTCGATTCACAAGGTCAACATCTTCGCCATACATAAAAAAGTCGGGGTCGAAAAAAGCAATTTTTTTGAAAGCTTCAAGATTCAGCAACCAAGCGGCGGCATTTACAAAAGGTAATTCATAAATGTCTTTTTTATGTTCAAAAAAAGTATCCGATGCCCATTGCCAGTTTTTGGAACTCGACAAGTAAATGCCAAAGCCTTCATCCAAAGCTGTTTGCGTTGAATTAAAATGTACTGGACTGATAATGCCAAAATCTGGATTATGTTCTGCTACTTCCACCAAACGTTCTACACAATCATTTTCAATCAGCCAAGCATCTTGATTCAACAAAAAAACGTATTCAGCATTTTGTTCAATGGCGTACTCTATCCCCAAATTATTAGCCCTGCCGAAACCAATATTTTCATTTAGTTCAATGAGTTTTATGGCTGGAAATCGCTCTTTAATCAATGCTATCCCTATTTTTTCAGGCGAATGATTATCTACGACAATAATTTGATCTTTATAATAACTGTTTTCAAAACTCTGCAAACAGCGTTCAATCCATTCCAAACCATTGTAATATACAATAATGACCCACGTATTTTTATGAATGATATTTTCCATCTTCATAAAAATTAAGCCTTCAATAATCCTAATTCTTTGGCTACGGCTGGGCGACAAATCAAGTAATTAGATTCGTCGGTAGCAATGATATTTTTCTGTAAAGTAGTTGTGCCGTCTTCGTCGATACTGTAAAAAAGATAGTCGCAACCTTTCAAAATTTCTTGTACTTGTTTGCCTAATTCATCCGTAAAAATTTCGATTAATAAAGTCGGCTGGAATTTCTGCAAGTACTCGCCCATACCACGCAAAGCTTCGGGTTCGTGCATTTCCACGTCCACTTTCATCAAATCAATATTCGTGATGTTATTGGCTTCGATATAATCTTTTAGCGTTGTAGCCGGTACTTTGGTTTCAAAACGAGTATCCTTATGAGCAAGGTGACGCACATCCGAAAACTCTTTGTTCAAAGTAGCACTATAATTATTGGCTTCTGGAATATCGTACAAAGTAAGTTCGCCCGTGAAATCCGAAACAGCCATCCATTCTGCTCTTACTTCGTAATTGTTCAATTTGCAGTTGGCAGCGTACTTGTCATGCGTTCTTTTTACGGGTTCAAAACCGTAAACGGCTGCCGAAGGATTCACACTTTTCGTCAATAAAGAGTACATTCCTGTATTTGCACCCACGTCAAAAACAACTTTTGACGATTTAGAAAGTTTCGTCCATAATCTTAAAGAATAGCCTTCACGACCAACACCAAGACCAACCCAAAAAAGTCCGTCTTCAATAATAAAACCGTGTGTATTGTAATGATTGATATAAAAGAATTTATCCTTTTCTACTTTTACTTTAAATTTTCCATCAAAAAAAAGATGACGATAAACAGATTTTGAAGGAACGTAAACACTTCTGACGAGTTCAAAAATTTGTCTTTTAAAAGGGATATTCTGATAAATTGTTTTCAGCACACTATTTTTGTTAATTTGTGTCATCTTTTACTAATGGTTGTTTTGGAGTATTTGCAAAGTTACAGATTTTAAGATAGCTCAAAAAATTTGATTTTGCTTGTACCTAAATATTCTTTCAATACTTCCAATCTCACGAAAAAAAATCCCACTATGTTTTTTATAAATCAGCTAATGTCAAAATTCATTAAGCTTCTTTCAAAGCCTTTTACACTGTTTATCATATTTCTTTGCGTTGCTTATTTTTTGTTGATTAGTCAGTGGCATTATACCCAAATGTCCGATTTCAAAAACTATTATGAAGAATCTTTGGGCTTTTTGCTAAATGGCAAATTCAGTAATTCGTTTTTGTTTTTTCAAGCTCCCGGACATCCGTACTTGATGAGTTTAGTTTTCAGACTGACCAACACTACCGAAATTTCACTTATCCAATTCCTCAATGCAGGCATTTATGTTTTTTGTATTGTGCTAAGTCATCTCAGTTTTGAAATCAAACCTTTGTGGCTCAAGTATGTAGGAACAGTTAGCCTTTCGATTTGTGTGTCTTATCTGAGTTTGATGGGGTATCTCGCCGCCGAATTTCACTTCCTTTGCTATTTTGTAATGGGCAATTTTTGTTTGATAAAGTACTTAGAAGCTCCGATTGCTAAACAAAAAATGCTGATTGTACTCGTCGCTCTTTTCTTCGGAATCGCTCAGTTTGTGCGTCCGCTTAGTTTTTATTATCTCTTATTTTTTGGCTTCGGACTTTTCTATTTGAAAGTACTCAGAAAAAAAACATTAGTTTTTGAAAGCAAAGCAACACTTTGGCAATATGTACTTGTCTTTATGGTATTCATGCTTGTTTCGCTTAGTTTATATAAAAATGCTACGGGAAAATGGGCTTATCAGCCTTCGCAAAATGGACTTTGGAGTGTCTATATCGGCTTTAATGCCAAAGCCAAAGGAATTTATAATGATGCTGATATTACTGAATTTAGAAAAATTGCTGAACCTCTCAACTGGAACGGCGAGCTTTTGCGTGAGATATTAAAACCCAAAACCATTGAAAGAGTACAAAACAATTGGCAAGCAAATGCCCAACAATTGCCACAGCGAAGTCTTCGTCTTTTAGTACCTTATTTTACTTCGTATTGGTTTTTAGTAAAAAGTGTTCCGCCAAGTTCAATGGCAGTTTTATGGATGAAAAGCGTCTTTGTAGTTTCTACTTTAATCGTTTTACTGAGCTATTTTGTTAATCTGTTTTACTTTTTTAAGTTGTTGAAAAAGAAGTATTTAAAGCCTTTAGAGATATTCGTTTTCTGTGCTTTGTTAAGTACTTTTTCATACATATTCATTCATGTATTTTGCTTAGAAATTCAGGCAAGATACGCCGCACATTTAGTGTTTTTAAATCTTTGGATTTTACCTCTGAGCCTTAAAAGTATCTTACAACCAAACCCAAAATTCAATGAATCGTCTTAGCTCTTTATTTTTTTTCTTTTTGTTGTATAGTGTCACAACAAGTACAGCCCAAGTACGTCGCTCATTAGGCCCACCCGTAAATCACCCAGAATTTAATGAGTACGCTCCTTCGATTAGTGCCAATAACAAAATGTTGATTTTTGAAACCGACCGTGCTGGCGAAGGAAAATGGGAATTGTACTATACTACCAAAAACGAAAAAAATAAATGGAATCAGCCTAAGCCTATTACGAATATCAATAAAATTGGGAAACCCGACGATTTGATTGGCGGCCCTTCTATTAGCTACGACGGTAAAACACTCTTTTTCTTTTCTTCTTTTGAAGGCGGACAAGGCGATATGGATATTTATTACTCCACTTGGGACGGCAACGATTGGTCTGAACCCAAATCGGTGGGCAATAATATCAATACAAAATCTTATGAAGGATTTCCTTCTGTTTCTGCCGATGGAAAATCCTTGTACTTCATTCGTGACAACAATACCAATAAAAGAGCAAAAACTTTTTGCTACGCTATTTGGGTTTCAAAAAAACAAGAAGATGATACTTGGGGCGTTCCCGAAAAACTTCCTGCTCCGATAAATATTGATTGCGAAAAAGCCCCCAGAATTATGTCGGATAACCGTACTTTAATTTTTAGTTCTATCCGCAAAGAAGGCGTTGGCGGTTTTGATTTGTATCAAACTTTTCAAGAAGACGATGGCACTTGGAGTTCGCCTATCAATTTAGAGTACATTAATACAGAAGAAGACGACCAATTTGCCTCTGTTTCAGCCGCAGGCGATTTGATGTATTACCATACCGCAGGCGATATTTATACCGTAACGATTCCTGATAAATTCAGAAAATATAAATTAGTAACGGTAGATGGCAAAGTAATAGATGCCATTACCAAACAGCCAATAGCTACCAAATTAATTTCTAAAAGTTCAAATCCTAAAGAAAGGACTATCAATACAGTAGTAGATAAAAGCGGTACATTTTCGATTATTTACCGTGTCGGAAGTAAGTATGATGTAAGTACTTCGCCTTTGGCAGATTACTTGCCGTATCGTGGTAAAATGGACATGAGTACCGCCAAAGAGACCGATAATATTGAAAAAAATATAGAATTAGTACCGAAAAAATTAGTCTTTCAATTTCAGCTTTTGGATAAAGACACCAAAGCGATTTTGAAAGAACCTAAAGTAAAAGTAATGGATGCCGAAACGAAGCAATTGTTGGAAGTAAAAGTAGAAAAAGACATTGCCAGCGTGAGTGTAGAAATTGGTAAACTTTACAAATTTGCAGCCAATGCCTTGGGCTACTCCTTTTTTTCTCGTTCGTTTAAGCCCGACACCGTTGATGCCTTCCGTGAGCGATTGAAAAAAGTACCTTTAGCAGTGCTGAAAAAAGATGTAGTGGTACAGTTGCAAGATATTACTTTCGAGACCGGAAAAGCGGAACTGAAACCAGAATCAGGCGAAGAATTAGAACGTTTGGTAACGCTTTTGGAAGGAAACCAAAGTATTAAAGTGGAAATTTCTGCTCATACAGACGACGTTGGAAATGATGATGCCAATTTGAAACTTTCGGAGAAAAGAGCAAAAGCCGTAGTAGATTATTTAAGCACAAAAGGCATCAAAGCCGACCGAATGATTGCCAAAGGCTACGGTGAAACTCAGCCACTTGTACCAAATGATAGCGATGAAAACCGAGCTAAAAATAGAAGAGTACAGTTTAAGATTAATTAAAAAGAGATGTTTATAAAATAAAATAGCAGGCGAATCGACTCGCCTGCTATTTTATTTTTTTCCGCCAAAATGATAGCCAAGTCCCAGCCAAGCCCGAACTATTCCGCTTGTGCCGTCGTAATTTACGTAAGGGCTTATCTCAAAATTGATGCTTACTTTTGGGGCTTTTTCAAATGGATAAGCTCGCATTCCCACACTTCCGAAGTAACCTTTTAATAAATCTTTTTCTTCAACGATTGCTCCGACTACCGCTAAATTTAAGCCCGCACCAGCATAAATATTGGCATTGCGTGTATAGCCTAAATTGACCATCAAGGCAGGTTCGGTGTTGAGTGATGAACTGTATGAGTTGAGCTGAAATCGAAAATCCATCCAAAACACTTTGGTAGGGTTTGTCGCAATAGATAGCTGACTATTGAATGGATAATAACTAATGGCTTGTGCCTTTAGTTGCGTATTGAAAACAAATAAAGTAAGAATTAATAAACAGAGTTTTATTAGTTTCATGTATTGCTAAGGTTTTGTAGCTGTAAGCTATGAGTATTGAGTATTGAGCTTTGAGCCTATTGTTTTTTTTCCCAAATTAAGTAATCGTGCAATATTGGTTTTAAAGTTTTGCTTTTGGCTGTAAGCTTTAGGCAATAGGTAAAATGTTGTGCTTGCCTAAAGCATTGAAATTTATTCAGCATTCAAAAATCCAAACTCATCACTCTTTTAGTGTCCTAATTCATTCAAAGCCGCTTTTGCTTTGTTGTCGATAGAGTTTTTGTACTCGTGTTTTTTATAAGAAATGGCTTTTTCAAAATAGCTTTTGGCTTTCAGTTTTTCGCCTTTTGCTTGAAAAATATAACCTAATTGTAAAGCCGAACTTGCCCCGAACGAAACATTTTGATTTTCGGATAAATCAATGGTTCTTTCATAAAAAGAAATCGCTGGTGGAATATTGTTCATTAACTGAAAAATTCGTCCTTTTCTATAATTCAGTTCAGTTTGTTCTTGAATTTGTTCAAAATTATTTTCAGAATACTTCTCTAAAATACCCAAAGCTTTATCGTAAAAACCGCCATCGCAAGCCAAGCGGGCTTTCATAAGTACTTTCTGAGTAATCGGTTTTTTAGGTTTTTCTGCCAAAAAATTATCCGCAAATTTAGTGGCAGCTTTATCGGCTTCTACGATGGTTTCGCCCGTAGTTTTTACTTTTTCCAAAAAAAGTTTTCCTTTGGCATCTTCATTATTGAGCCAATAACAAAGAAATATTTTGTAATACGTATCTTTTACAAAATTGAAGCCTTTGTAGCGTGTCAAAAAATGCTGATACGATTTTGCCGCCAATTGATATTGACCTTTTTGTAATAAAATATCTGCCTTTAAATGTTCTAAAAAAGGGAAATCCAAGTATTCGTTGCTATCGGGGCAATGTTCAATAATATTTAAAGCCATTTCGCTTTTTCCTTCTTTCATCAAAGTTGTTACTCCGAAAAACTGAAAAAGTAGATAATCTTGATGATTGGCAATGAAATCTTGAAATTCAGTAATTTTTTTAGAAGAGAATTTTAAAATATAAGCATGAACGATAAAATCTATCAATTGACTTTCTTCTCTGAAAATACTGTCTTTCCGAATTACATTTTGTAATTCACTGAGTCCTAATTTAATATTTCCTTTAAGTCCAATCAGTTTGATAACCCATTGATAATTTTCTGGTGTAGAGCCAATCAGAATATGTAATAAACCAAGCGATTTTTGATTGGGCAAAAAATTAGGAAAAGTTTTTCCGTTGGCTTCCAAGAGTTTGTAGGCTTTTATTACTTCCCAGCTTCCTTTGGTTTCGTGTCCGAATTTTAATTTTACAAAAGCAGTATGTAAGTGAATTTCAGCTTTAATAAATTTCTGATAAGGCGATTTTTCATCTAAATTTTCAATAAACGAAAGTCTTTCGTCCTGATTTTCAATAAATTTTTCATACAGTACTTTATCTTCCGTGATTAACAATTCCACCATATCGGCATAACTTCTGAGGTAAGTATTGATGCCATTGGGTGTTTTTTCTTTAGCCAAAATACTTCTACCTGCTGTGAGTTTCATCTTTAAAATCTCTGAATATGCTTTTTGCATAGCCGTATTCATTTCAAAATCAGAGGCTCTAATCGGAGAAAAACCCAAAAAGAGCAGCAGAAAAGTTAAAATACTTTTCAAAGAATACGGTATGAATGGAGGAGTATTGAGGTTCATATTTTTAAGAGAAATCAGGTTCGTCGATTCGTTGAAATACAAACGATTCATTTGAATAAATTATTTAAACAAGTCAGTCAAACAAAAAAAGCCCACAACTACTGTTATGGGCTTTTCTTGTGGTTTGCTTCAATATATTATTTTTTAGACATAAATACGATGTCTTCAACATCTGCCAAGATACGACCGCAGTGTTCGCATACAATGATTCTTTTCTTGTCTTTTATGTCTGCTTGGCGTTGTGGTGGCACAGCACTAAAGCAACCTCCGCAAGCACCACGTTTTACCAATACAACCGCTAAACCATTTGGATAATTACCACGAAGTTTGTCGTAAGGACGTAATAAACGTTCTTCAACATATTTTACAGCTTTATCACGGTTGTTTAATAATTTTTGCTCGTCTTCTTCGCTTTCAGCAATCAAAACGCTAAGTTCTTTTCTTTTTGCTTCAAGGTCTTTTTTACGAGTATTCAAACGAGTTTCTGTTTCAGAAACGTCATCTTTTTTATTTAAAATCTTGAATTCAAATTCACGAGTACGCTTGTCAGCCAATTCCATTTCAAGTTGTTGCAATTCAATTTCTTTAGAAATTGCATCATACTCACGGTTATTGCGGACGTTCATTTGTTGGTCTTTGTACTTATTTACCAATTTTTCGGCCTCTCTTTTTGCATTACGGTTTTTAGTAATGTCTTCTTCAAGAATAGCGATTTCTTTGTTGAATTTGCTAATACGGGTTTCGATACCAGCTACTTCATCTTCCAAATCACGCACTTCTTCGGGCAAATCGCCTCGCATCTTTTTGATGCTATCTAAGGCTGAATCTATGTTTTGAAGCTTCAAAAGAGCTTCTAATTTCTGAGCAATGGTTGTTTCGGTTGCTACTGCTGCCATTGGTTTTATTCGGTTTTATCTGTGTAACCGCTATCGGTACTAAGTTATTGTCGGGAAGGATTAATTTTCTATTTAATCAAAATCAAATTTACTGATTTCAAGAAAGAAAATTAATCATTCTGGACAAAAAACGAATCACTGATAACAAAAATCAAAAATATTGTACAGGATTGGTATTGACCTGGCTTTTGAGAACCGCAAAATTACTAAATTTTTCAGACAAATACCTAACAATTAAATCCTTTGTATAAACTTCTGATTCATAATGTCCTATATCACAGATAATAATTTGATTTTCGGCATCAAAAAAATCGTGATATTTGTAATCTGCCGTTATAAATACTTCTGCTCCTTGCTGAATCGCATCTTTTAGTAAGAATCCGCCTGCTCCGCCACAAAGTGCTATTTTCTTGATTTCTTTTCCCAACAAAGGCGTATGACGGAATACTTTTAAGTTCATACGTTCTTTCAGTAAATGAAAAAAATCAATTTCACTCATACTTTCCGATAATTCTGCCAATACGCCCGAACCTACTTCTTGATTTTCGTTTTCTAAAGTACTTATATAATAAGCAACCTCCTCATAAGGATGTGCCTGTTTCAAAGCTCTGATGATTTGTGATTCTTGATGAGCATTAAAAATTACTTCGATTCTATTTTCCAATACTTCTTCGGCTTTTCCCAATGTGCCGATGTAGGGATTGGCATTTTCGCTTGGTGTAAATCGCCCATTGCCCGATACGCTAAAACTACAATTTTTGTACTCACCAATTTGCCCTGCTCCAGCCGAATGTAAAGCACTCAGTAGCAACTCCGTATTTTCGATAGGTACAAAGGTGACTAATTTTTTAAGTGTCTGTTTTTTAGGAGAAAGAATTTTGATGTTTTCCAGTCCTAACCTTTGAGCAATCTGATAATTTACGCCACCTTTTACGCTGTCAAGATTGGTATGTGTAGCATAAATAGCAATATCATTTTTGATGGCAAGCATTACGGCACGTTCTACATAATTTTTACCGTTGAAACGTTTCAAACCTTTAAAAACGATTGGATGATGAGCAACGATAAGATTACAATCTCGCTTGATGGCTTCTTGGATAATTTCTTCGGTACAGTCTAAAGTAACCAAAACGCCAGTAACTTTTGTTTGCGGAAAGCCAACAATCAAGCCAGCGTTATCGTAACTTTCTTGGTAGGCCAGCGGAGCGAGTTGTTCTAAATAAGTGGTAATATCTTTGATGCTTGACATAATTTGCTTTGAGAAATTGGATAATCCCCAAAAATAAAAAAGGAGCAACAATAAATTGCCCCTTTCTACGATTTGCTTTTGAAATAAAATAACTCATTTATGTGAGAGAGCTGAATTACGAGTGTAGAGTTTGGTTAGTAGGTTGTCATAATTTAAAACTCACAACTCACAATTCAACACTCATACTTCATTTAGTCTCTTTCTACAATACTTGCTCCAGAAGTACTTTTTTCGAGCGTTGGATTTCCTCGGTATCGCACATTACTTGCCCCAGAAGCCGTAACACGAAGAAAACGGAAAGCACTTACACGTACTTTGCTTGCACCCGCTACGCTGAGGGTTTGTTCGTCGGCAATAAAGCTAAAATTATTGACCAATGAAGCACCTGATACTTCGCCAATCGTTTTTTCGCCATTACCAATCATGTTCAGTTCAGATGCTCCTGTAACATGGAAATTGAGGTTTTGTATATCTGAATCAATTTTCAGATATGAAGCACCCGATAAAAACACATTACAGTATCGTACCGAAAAACCTTCGATATAAGTATCAGACGCACCGCTGAAATTTACTTCACTTATCGAAGGCATAGTAATATTAATCGTCATTTTGTATCTTCTATTGCTATAACCTACATAGCGAGCATAAAGTACTCCATTGCGAACATAGACATCCAAATCGTCTAAATCTTGTTCATCACCGATGGCTTGTACTCTAAAACTATTTCCTTGATACACATTTACCACAAAGGCACTTCCCATATTAAGCTGGTCGAAGTTTTTGAGATAATAATATTGTTCTTGTTCATGATAAACAGGTAGGGGGTCATCAATTTTTACAAAGCAAGACGAAAAGCTCGTAAGTATAAAAATAGATAAAGCAAGCAATAAAGTTTTTTGCGAGGTTTTCATATCAATTAAAGTTTAATATTATATGTTTGTTGAAGTATAGACAGAGATAAGGGTTGCGTCCCCTACACGCTTTCCCCAAATAAGTCCTGATTAACAAACCATTAACATTTTTACCCTAAAAACCTTATGAATTACGTCCAAGTGTTGCGATAATAAGTTGATGAAGTATTGCTCACAAACGTTGTTGTTTTGTAAGTTTTGATAAAAAATAGCTTAAACAGATGAATACTAAAAAACTTTACGTAATTGCGGGTTGTAATGGAGCAGGGAAAACAACTGCCTCATTCTTTCTTTTACCTAATGTGTTAGGATGTAAAGAATTTATCAATGCTGATGAAATTGCCAAAGGCTTGTCACCTTTTCAACCTGAAAAAGTTAGTATCGAAGCTGGTAGAATTATGTTACATAGAATAGATGAGTTACTCAATCAAGAAAAAGATTTTGCATTTGAAACAACACTTTCTTCCAAGACATACGCTCAAACAATATTGAAAGCTCAAAGCAAAGGATATTTTGTTACATTACTATTTTTTGGCTCAACAGTGTTGAACTCGCTAAACAAAGAGTAAAAGTAAGAGTAAGAGAAGGTGGGCATAATATTCCTGAGGAGGTGATAGAAAGACGTTACGAAAGAGGTATTAAGAATTTATTTGATATTTATTTACCTATCTGTGATAATACAATGGTTTTTGACAATTCAGATACAACTCCAGTTTTGGTTTTGCAACAAATTAAAAATGACCTTCCTGAAATTTTAGATATTCAACGTTTTAAACAGATTAAAAATGGAAAAGAATAAGATTATAGAATTACAAAACAAGATTGTTGAGGGATTGAATACTTCAGCATTCAGACTGATAGAGTCAAAGAAAAAGAACAACGGAAAAATGGTTGTTTTTAATAACGGTGAAATAAAAGAAATCAGTGTCAAGTAAACTTAAACTTTGTGTATTCTAAAACCTTATGAAAGTACGTCCAAGTGTTGCGATTATTGAAAATGAAAAAGTATTATTAATGCGTTATCGTTATGGTGAAACAGATGTGTATAATTTGCCGGGTGGAAATGTTGATGCTGGCGAGACACTCGAACAAACACTTGTTCGTGAATTAGAAGAAGAATTAGGCATACAAATTTCAGTGGGTGAAATGCTTTTGGCAGGCGAAGTAATTTTGCCTCAACAAAAAACCGACGTTCTGCATTGTGTTTTTGACGCTTCTATTCAAAGCGGAGTAGCGATTTTAAATCCGAAAGAAACCTCTGCTTTAGAAATTGTTTGGCAGCCCATCGCCATTTTGCCAACATTAGCCATGTATCCAAACGTCGCCGAAAGTCTTCAAAAAGTATTGACAGATAAAAGTTCAATGCAATATGTGGGTAAGCTTAATCAGACTTGGTATTGAGCAATTGTGGATTTTGGATTTCAGATGTCGGATTTCGGTATTACCAAAGAATTATTGTGATGTATTTCATTAAATTTTATCCAATTTCAGAAATCCGACATCACAAATCCCAAATCATCACAATTCTTCGGATAGTAGAAATTCATAATTTATACTTCATAACTCATATTTATATCCATGCTTTTATCTTGTCAGAAACATCTTTTTAGTATTGAAGAAGGTGTTCATTATATCAATTGTGCCACCATGTCGCCGAATTTGAAGTCGGTTGAAGAAGCAGGAATTCAAGGCATTTTACGAAAATCTCAACCACAAAAAATTACTTCTCAGAGTTTTTTTGAAACTACTGACCCAGTCAAAAAAGCCTATTCAAACCTGATAAATTGTCCAGAGCCTGAAAGAATTGTAATGATTCCTTCTTGTTCTTATGGAATGGCGATTGTAGCAAAAAATCTCAGCAGAAAGCCCAATTTACAAGCAGTACAAGAGATATTGATGGTCGGTGAAGAATTCCCTTCTGACGTGTACGCTTGGGAAGAAGTATGTGCCGAAAAACACTTGAAAATCAAAGTGATTTCATCGCCAGAAGCTTTAGAAAATAGAGGCAAAGTGTGGAATGAAAGATTGTTAGAAGCCATCAATGCCAATACTTGTATGGTAGTAATTTCGCCAACCCATTGGGCTGATGGAACATTGTTTGATACCGAAAGTATCGGCAAGCAGTGTCGTTCGGTAGGTGCATTATTGGTTTTAGACGCTACTCAGTCAATTGGTGCAATGCCTTTTGATGTGCAAAAAGTACAGCCAGATGCCATTATCAATGCTGGTTATAAATGGTTGTTGGGGCCGTATTCGTCTGGGGTAGCTTACTTTGGACCATTTTTTGACGAAGGAATTCCATTAGAACGCAACTGGATTAACAGAGTAGGTTCTGAAGATTTTAAGAATCTGATTAATTACCAAACACAATACCGAGGCAGTGCCGACCGATACAACATGGGCGAAAGAAGTAATTTTATTCTGAATCCTATGCTTGCCAATGCCATTGAGCAAATCAATACTTGGGGAGTTGAAAATATTACCGCTTACTGTGATGAATTATTGAATGAACCACTCAAAATTTTGCAAGAAAACGGCTATTGGGTAGATGACAAAGCCTACCGAAGTAGTCATTTAATTGGTTTACGCATTCCTAAAAATGCTAATCTTGCCAAAATTCAAACAGCCTTACAAAACCGAAAAGTATCAGTATCATTTCGTGGCGAAGCTATTCGTATTTCTCCACATTTATATAATGATGTTAACGACATAGCCGTACTTTTAGAAGGATTGATGGAGGGGGTATTTATTCGATGAATACTTTTATAAAGTATTCATCGAATTTTTTTAAATTAGTAATTATTCAGATTCTAAGTCAATACCTAATAATCTTCCTTTATTCTTATACATATCAAGTGTTTTTTGTATACCACGTAATTTTTCTCTGTGATGTTTATAACTATGTATTAAATCTTCTTTAGAGTTTATGTAAAAATAACCATTGGTTGAAGAGCCAATAAGTCCAGCTCTTTTTAATGGAAGCAAGAACATAACTCTTACTTCTTGTTCATTATAATTCTTACCTCTACTACTTAAATATTTTGCAATTTTTTCAGTTTTAATTGCAGAGCTCATACCAGAAGCATTTAGTTTGAGAAAATCAAAAATCATACTCTGAGTATTATTTCGTGTATCAATAGGAAAACCACTGAACCCTCTTGTACTTTTACTTTTGGCAACAAGAAAAAGTTCAGTAGAATCTTCTTCAACTTTTTCTAAAATTTTACTGTCGTATTCTTTAATTAATTCTTTCTCACCTGAAACCATTACTAAATACCCATTTTCTAATATAATACTATTAGTGGGAATCCAAGGGTTTGAGAAAGAATTAGGATATAACATTTTATAAATTAAAAAATTTTCATAATTATCAATTGTAGCTTTTACTATTGGTTTTAGACCAGAACTTTCATAGTTCTGACTAATATTCAAAACATTCGCTAATTTTTTTTGGAGGATTTCTTTTGCATCATCTATTAAATCCCAGTCTATATCATTCTGAGACTTTTCTCCTTCGACAGTTTCAGAATGCTCAATAGCAAATTGTTCTAATCCTAAATATGTTTTTTCATTTAATTTTAGTTGCTCTAAATTATAAGATTCGCTGAGCATTTTAAATTTTGTTAGTCCTGTTAAATGCTCATAAAACAGATCAGAATATCCTCCCTTATTCATCTTATCCGATAATGAAAGAGAGTTGATTTCTTTACTTAGCTTATCAATATTTAACAAATTATTTGACATTTATATTTATTTTACTTGTTGGAAAAATTTGATCACCAATGATTTCCCTGAAGATATAACCGTTGTAAACTAAGCTACAATCTATTTCTTCACTTTTTACCTCTAAATTATAATTATTGTTGATTTTACAAAATTGATCAATACGCTTTTTGACTCTTTGTGGATTACAAAATTTATTATTTTTAGTACTTAAAAGTAAAATTTCTCCTCCAGGTTTTTTTAGAACTCTTAGAAGTTCAGAAAGCAGTTTATATGTGCTTTCATCATCTTTAAAACCATAGTTATAAGGATTACATAATATTATTAAATCGAATCTATTATTAGACCAAGGTAGATTGTGTGCATCACAAAACCAATCGATAAAGCATGTTTTACATTTATCCATAAGTTCAATATCGTAGTCTGTTAAGTAACATTTTGGGTAGAATCTCTTTCCAAAATCACCACATCCAGCCCCTATTTCTAAATTTGTGTATATATTATTATCAATAAAAGTGCTTTTTGGAATCATTTATATTTCTATACTTACAAATAGTTTAACAATATTTTTGACAAAAAATAAATATTGTGTTCAATTAGTTAAAGTGCTGTTTATATAATGAGTAAACACAGAAGCCTAATCTAAAATATAACAAATAGCTAATTTTCTTTACTTTTAGAATTTTGTTAATGCAATATTTCCTATCACTACAATAATAATATATTAATTAGAAAAAATTATATAACCCTGTCTATAAACTTTATTATCTGCAATAATAAAGTGAAGTCATCTTGACTTTTTTGACAGTATTGCTTAAAAATAAAAAAGGTTGCTGATATTTGTTTTGCGAACCATACCAAAGCAACCTTTTTATGTACTACGTACTCAGCAAAGATATAA
>NZ_JAYFUM010000032.1:0-57138 GCF_034929435.1 Arcicella rigui | reverse complement strand
GATAGCGTTGACCTTGACCTCTACGTGGGTCTGAAAGGCTTTTAAAAAAATCATTAATCTCCATTACAAAATATTATTTGGACAAAATTAATAAAATATCAGAACTTAACAACCCTGCTCTCAATAGGAGAGGGGTCGGGGGCGGCCGCCGCTGCGGTGAGGTTGAACACCAAATCTTTATTCAACAATTCTCATCATAAGCAAAATGTTTTTCTTATTTTCGCCTTTCATTCATCAATCTAAAACCCATGAACAAAAAACACTTCAAGCACATTCTGCTGATTCTTCTATTTATTCCCGCTGGGATTTTCGCACAAGGCATTAATTGGGACACTGACGGTACTTCTTACACACAATTGGAAGGTAGCCAAATCTCAAGAGTCATTTTGCCTTCTCTACAAAAAACTACTATCGTTACAGCGGATTTACTTACGCCAAAAGGGCAGTCACAACCTTTGCCTATCAGTGGCTATACTTTTTCGGAAGATGCCAAAAAAGTCTTGATTTTTACGAATAGCAAAAGAGTTTGGCGTTACGAAACTCGTGGCGATTATTGGGTACTTGACCTTGCCAGCAAACAGTTGAAGCAATTGGGCAAAGGTTTGCCAGAGGCTTCTTTAATGTTTGCGAAGTTTTCGGCAGATGGCTCAAAAGTAGCATACGTTTCAAAACATAATATTTATGTTGAAGACCTTGTTACCAACAAAATCAAAGCATTGACCAAAGACGGAACTACTAAATTGATTAACGGTACTTTCGACTGGGTTTATGAAGAAGAATTTGATTGTAGAGACGGTTTTCGCTGGAGTCCAGACGGAAAATCTATTGCTTATTGGCAAATTGATGCCAATACCATTCGTGACTACTTTATGTTGAATACTACGGATTCTATTTACTCGCAAGTAATTCCAGTAGAATATCCGAAAGTAGGTGAAAAACCTTCGGCTTGTAAAGTGGGTGTAGTAGATGTAGCAACTGCCAAAACTACTTGGATGAAAGTACCGGGAGAGTCAACCAATAATTATATTCCTAAAATGGAATGGGCGGCAAATTCTTCTGAAATCATTATTCAACAATTGCCTCGCAAACAAAACGAAACAAAATTGATGCTTTGCAATGTAAAAACAGGCGAAGCAAAAACTTTTTATAGCGAATCGGACAAGGCTTGGGTAAATGTAAACAACCGTGCAGGAGAATCTGTAGGTTGGGATTGGCTAAAAAATGGCAAAGAATTTATCTGGCAATCTGAAAAAGATGGTTGGAATCATTTATACATCATCGGTAAAGATGGCAAAGAAAAATTATTGACTGCTGGCGATTATGATGTAATTAGTCTATTGGCTTTCAATGAAGAAACGAATGTGATTTACTTCACAGCTTCGCCAGAAAATGCTACGCAACAATATTTATACAGAACTACTTTAGACGGAAAAGGTAAAGCTGAAAGAGTATCGCCATTGAACCAAGCAGGAACACATAGTTATAATATTTCGCCTACTGGAAAATTTGCTCAACATCGTTTTACAAGTTCAACGGTTAGTCCCGTAAGTGAAATGATTTCATTGCCAGACCACAAGCCTTTCAATGACGCTGAAAGTATCAATGCAAAAATCGCTAAACAAAAACCTAAAAAACAAAAGGTTGAGTTCTTGAAAATCAAGACAGAAGACAATATTACGGTTGACGCTTGGATGGTAAAACCTTATGATTTTGATTCTACGAAGAAGTATCCAATCGTGTTTTTTGTTTATACAGAACCTGCTTCGGCAACGGTAAAAGATACTTATTTTGCAGGCATGAATAATTTGTACATCGGCGATATGGCGAAAGATGGTTATATCTATGTTTCGATTGATGGACGTGGAACGCCTTCACCGAAAGGTCGTGAATGGAGAAAAGCGATTTACCGCAAAATCGGTCAAATCAATATCCGTGACCAAGCGATGGCTGCCAAAGAATTATTGAAAAATAAATATATCGACCCAACCAGAGTAGCGGTTCATGGTTGGAGTGGCGGAGGTTCAACTACCTTGAATTTACTTTTCCAATATCCTGAAATTTATCAAACAGGTATTGCGGTAGCAGCGGTAGCGAATCAGCTTACTTATGATAATATTTATCAAGAAAGATACATGGGGATTCCACAAGAAAACCGTGAGGATTTTGTAAAAGGCTCGCCAATTACTTATGCTAAAAACTTGAAAGGCAATTTGTTGTACATCCACGGAACGGGCGACGACAATGTGCATTATCAAAATGCAGAACAATTGGTAAATGAATTAATTAAGTACAACAAACAGTTTCAATTTATGGCTTATCCAAACCGTTCGCATGGTATTTACGAAGGCGAAGGAACAAGAGCCCATTTGAATACTTTGTTTACTAATTATTTAAAACAATATTGCCCTCCGGGAGGAAGATAGGTTGATTTGGAATTTTTTTTGGCTTT
Organism: Arcicella rigui; assembly: GCF_034929435.1. Lineage (NCBI taxonomy): Bacteria > Pseudomonadati > Bacteroidota > Cytophagia > Cytophagales > Flectobacillaceae > Arcicella > Arcicella rigui. Next base: position 54,689 of record NZ_JAYFUM010000032.1, on the reverse strand, counting down.
CGGATGTCAGATTTCGGTCTTCGGATTTCAGATGTTGGTTTTTAAATTTTATAGCTTTTGACTTTAGCTTTTTGTTCGTTTGAGAATACTCAAAACATCACTTCTAAGTAATGACACAAGTAAATCCAAAAACCGAAGACTGAAATCCGACATCTGATAACCGAAATCTGAACGCCGACATCCGAAAGCTATCTAAACATTAACAAAATGAAAAAAATACTCTCACTGATTTTCTCAGTTTCAATTTCATTAACAGCTTTTTCGCAGGCTTCTATCAAGGAGAGCGAAGTAGCACGCATCATCAAAACCCTCAGTGCGGATGATATGATGGGCAGAAGAACTTTTACGCCAGGTATCGAAAAGGCTTCTGTTTTTATTCAGCAAGAATTTAAAAAGATTGGCTTGAAACCTTTAAAAGGTTTAAGCTCTTTTGAGCAAAAATTCTCAATGTATTCGCTAAAACCTACGGAGGCTAAATTGACTTTAAATGGTGCTGATTTAGGCAAAGAAAATTTCTTTTTTGTTACTTCTTCCGAGTCTATTGCTTGGACTGAGCAGTCAAAACCAGAGATTTATTATATCAACGAAAAAAGTAATTTTCGTCAGGCTTTTAATCAAATCCGAAAGAAAAATACAGATGCGGTAATTTTGGTGAATCCGAAACATCAAAAAATGTTCTCGAATTATCGTAATTATTTTGGAGCAGGTTCTACCAGAGAAGCACTGAATCAAGATAAAACACAAGTATTTGCTTTGGCTGATTCAGTACAAGTAAATGCTTTAGCGGTGAATTTGAAAAATCAAGTAGAAACGCTTTCGTTGGCAAATGTGGCGGGAATGATTGAAGGCAAAAGAAAAGATGAGTTCTTAGTTTTTTCTGGACATTACGACCACCTCGGTTATATCAAAGCAGTTGAAGGTGATTCAATCGCCAATGGTGCTGACGACGACGCTTCTGGAACTACGGCTGTTATTTCATTAGCCAATTATTATAGCAAACAAGCAAAACCTGAGCGTAGCTTGATTTTTGTGTGTTTTACTGCCGAAGAAATTGGCGGATATGGTTCTCAGTACTTTTCAAAACAACTCAATCCCGACCAAATTGTAGCCATGTTTAATATCGAAATGATTGGCAAGCCTTCTAAATTCGGGGCAAATTCAGCATTTATTACAGGTTTTGAAAAATCAGATTTTGGAACAATTTTACAAGAATCCGTAAAAGGTTCGGTGTACAGTTTTCATCCAGACCCATATACTGAGCAGAATCTTTTCTATCGTTCAGACAACGCTACTTTGGCACGTTTGGGTGTACCTGCACATTCTATTTCATCTGACCAAATTGATATTGACAAACTCTATCATAGTGTAGATGATGAGTTTGAATCTTTGGATATTTCGCACATGACCAATATGATTCGTGCAATTGCTGTGGGTTCAAAAACGATGGCAGAAGGCAAAGCAACGCCAAAAAGAGTCAATAAAGCAGAGGTTGATTAATTATGAGTTATGAATTTTGAATTAAGAATTAATACTGTACGAAGGATTGTATTTTGTTCAAAAGCGTTCTTATCGTTAGCTTTTTTTGAGGTAGTGACAACCCTTGCAGTTGCCATTTAGAATAAGGTAAAGCAAGAGTTGCCAACATCAATATTACTTTAAAGGTAAAACTAAATACAGTACTAACTAAGAATTTAAGAATATCCAATAAGTAATTTCAAGACTAAAATAAAATGCACTCCTTTTTTGATTGGAGTGCATTTTATTTATACATAGCTTAGAGCTAACAAAATAACCACGTTATTTCACATTCTTTGCAAAATGCTTTCTGATAGCTGCCGTCCAGATTTTATAGCCTTTTTCGTTCAAATGTAATTTGTCTTCAATAAAAATATCTTGCATCAATTCTCCATTTGGCAAGTAAAAATCTTTTTGCATATCTATATACTGATACTTTTTCGACTGCTTACAAAAAGTTTGCAGTAATTGATTAAACCTTCTTTGCTTATCAAGAATATTAATCCTCAGAAGACAAGGACGAATAGAGCAAAAAGCAATTTTGGTTTTAGGCAATGTTTTCTTTACTTTCTCAGCAAAAATTTTGTAGTCTTCCAATACTTCTTCTGGACTTTTGCCCGATGCCAAATCGTTATCGCCTTCATATACAAAAATATATTTGGGCAAATACTTCGATACAATTCTATCAAAATATTCATTTACATCACTCATCGTAGAGCCACCAAAACCACGGTTAATAACATAATACCCCTCCATATCTTCTTTGTAAGTTTTCCACATCCGAATAGAGGAACTACCTACCAATAAAATTTGATGCGGCTGGGGCATCGAAACTAAATCGTGCATTTCAAATGCTACAATTTCATCTTCGTATCTTTTTTGAGCATACGAAACATGTACTTGATATAAGAAAAGAACAATAATTAATAAGATTTTTTGCATAAAAATGAGTTAAAATTTACAAAGGCAATGAACATAAAAATAATTAAAAATCATCATTATTTTCAAGCCTTTAAGATAGATTGTTATTGGGAATTTATATGATGTTACCAATTAATGGGCGAAAGTCCTCGGTTTAGCAAGTACTCGTTCGCTTTTGAAAAATGTTTTGTACCAAACCAACCGCCACTATTGGCTGCCATTGGCGAAGGATGTTTGGCTTTCAAAATCAAATGCTTTGAAGTATTAATAATTGCTCCTTTGTCTTGAGCGTACTTTCCCCAAAGCATAAATACTACACCTTCTTTTTCTTCTGAAATACATCTGATAACAGCATCGGTAAAATTCTCCCAGCCTTTTTTCTGATGCGAACCAGCCTCCGAAGCACGCACCGTCAAAGTAGCATTGAGCAATAAAACGCCCTGATTTGCCCAACGCTCTAAATTACCAGATTTGGGTACTGGAACGCCTAAATCGTCTTTTATTTCTTTAAAAATATTAATCAAAGAAGGCGGAGCAGGTATGCCATCATTTACCGAAAAAGAAAGTCCCATCGCTTGCCCAGCACCATGATATGGGTCTTGACCAAGTATCACTACTTTGGTTTCATCAAAAGGACATTTATCGAAAGCATTAAAAATTAATTTGCCGGGTGGATATACTTTTCCAGTGGCGTATTCATTTTTTACAAATTCTACTAAGTTTTTAAAGTACTCTTTTTCAAATTCTGGACTCAAGCGTTGCTTCCAAGAATCCTCCATTTTTACATTCATTCTTCAGTGGGTTTTAATTAATTTGTCAATTACATTGATTTTTCAGACAATCTAATGTAATTTTCGATAAAATATAACGTAAAAAATCCTAATAACAAAAATGGTGTCAGCTATCACAAATGGTGTAAAGGTAAGCGTTTTGACACACTTCCAAGCCGAATACTCAAATCCATTTCAAGGGAATTTTGTTTTTTCATATCATATTAAGATTCATAATGGAAGTGATTTCACGGTGAAATTATTGCGTCGTCACTGGTATATCCACGATGCCAACGGACTTGTGCGTGAAGTTGAAGGCGAAGGAGTTGTGGGTCAGCAACCTACTTTAGAACCCGGACAAAGTTATGAATATACAAGTGGCTGTAATTTGAATACTTCGCTTGGAAAAATGGCAGGAACATATCAAATGGAAAGAATTTTTGATGGAAAATTATTCAATGTAGTCATTCCAGATTTTACAATGATTGCTCCTTTCAGAATGAACTAACATGAATGCTGAGTGATGAGTTTTGAGTGCTGAATTTTCTTTTAAGAATGTGATAAATCCTCAATTCTTTATTCTCACTAAAACTATTGATACCAATACTTGCCTTAAATTGTTATTTTAAAATACTACTTATTTTGTTTAAAAGATATATCCAATACCTACTTGCTTCTAAAAACGAACACGCTATCCACTCGCCGTTTGTTTTTGAGCTTTACACACGCATTATCAAAGCTAAAGAGGCGAAATCAGAACAATTTCGTTTGATAGAATCACTCAGAAAGCGTTTGTTGAAAGATACTACGGTGATTGAAATTACAGACTTTGGGGCTGGCTCTAAAATTTATAATTCAAATCTTCGAGAAATCCGACAAATTGCTCAAGGTGCTGAAAAGCCTTCTAAATTTGGTAAATTACTCTTCCGTTTGATTCAGCATTTCAAGCCTAAAACTATTTTTGATTTAGGCACTTCTTTAGGAATGACTACCCTTTACGAAGCAAAAGCCAATGCCAATGCACAAGTAATTACTTTTGAAGGCTGCCCGACTACGGCAAAAATTGCTCAAGATAATTTCAACGCACTAAATGCTAAAAATATCGAAATCGTAGTCGGAAATTTAGATGAAACACTTCAATCAGAAATTCAGAAAATCGAGCAATTAGATTTCGCCTTTTTTGACGCCAATCATCGCTACGAACCTACGGTGAAGTATTTTGAAATCTGTTTACAAAAAGCCACCGAATCTTCTCTTTTTATCTTCGACGACATCCATTGGTCAGAAGAAATGCAAGATGCTTGGCATTATATCAAAGCTCATCCGCAAGTGATGATTACGATTGACTTGTTTTTTATAGGTTTGGTTTTTTTCAGAAAAAATCAACCAAAGCAAGATTATATTCTCAGATTTTAGGATTTATTTCAACCTAAAATTTTGTCGATACGTAAGAAAAAGGCTTTCTGAATGCTCGAAACTTCGATTGTTGAAATCCCAATAAGGTTCAAATCTGAAAGTTAGAAACAAATTATCAATCAGTTTCCAATCTTTCATTACTCTAACAATCAACAGTTTACGTTCTTTTTCAACGGTATTTGGATATTTGTAAACTCTTCCAACAGATTGGTACAAATCACCGCCAATTTCAGACATATATCCGCTCGACTGCCAATAACTCAGCATCAGATTTAGTACTTTGGTTTCCGTTAAAAGGTTTAAATAAATACCTGAGCCTTCCATAAAATAAGGATTTGCACCAGAATTTTGGCGGTAGCCCAGCCAATAATTTTGCGTTTTTACTTTCTGTACAAAACCTCTCATTCGCCATTCGGCTTCAATACCCAGAGCGGTATTCATTACCGTTATTACTTGTCCGCTGTCTTTGCTACTCGTAATTTGTCCGCCATGATGTTTCAAAGTCAATTGCAAAGGCAGAGAAAGCCTAAAGTTTTTCTTTTGGACTAAAGTCTTATTCCAAGAAATTCCTCCAAAAATTTGTTCTTGAAAATCAGAACCTTTGTAAATCATCTTTTGCCAGTCTATCCAGCTATCAAAAAAAGTTTTACTTTTTCTGATAGTGTATTGCAGACCGTACTCTTGTCGGTTTAGGATGACTCTCTCAAAATTCATCATGGGTTCTACCAAATGATGATTGAGTTGTCCTTCCAAATTTCCGAATAAAAATTGGGCTGAATCTTTCTGCACTTTTACTGTGAAAATGGGCTGAACCGCCGTAAAAGCATCATTGCCAAAATCTTTCCAAGCATATACTCCTGCTTCAACGCTAATATTCGGAGCAGGCTGATAAATCATTTTGGGAGAAAACTGATTCCCGAAAAGCGTGTAGCCATCCGCTATTTTACCAAAGTATTCATTATTTTTCAAAAAGCTAAAGCTATTGAACTGAAAATAAAGCTGTTGGTTTTTGGTGGAATCAATGCTTTGGAAAGTCTCCAAAGAAGTATTGTTTACCTGTGCATTCGAGCAAGCAGTACTAAACAAAAAAAGGGCGAGGTTTATTTGAAAAAATCGTTTGAACATTTACGCACAAAGTACTTTAATTTGCTGAAAAAATGGTAATTTCACCATAAAAAATTTTGTATTCGGGTCTTGAGTTCTACCAGTAAATTTCTTTCAAAAAAGAATCAAGATTGCCTATTGTAAACTGTTTTCAGAACAAAAAACAATAATAAAACTTAATGCTCCCGAATGATAACCAAAATTTAACCTAAAAAATCCATCATGGCAAAACAACAAGCGGAGGCAACGAATCCTGCCAACGAAAAATTAAAAGCATTACAAACAACGCTCGAAAAATTAGACAAAGCTTATGGTAAAGGAACGGTAATGCGTTTGTCGGATAGTAAAGTACTTGACGTACCCGTGATTTCAACAGGTTCATTAGGGCTTGATTTAGCTCTGGGTGTTGGCGGAGTACCACGTGGTAGAGTAGTTGAAATTTATGGCCCAGAATCTTCTGGTAAAACTACTTTAACGATGCACTGTATCGCTGAAGCTCAGAAAGCAGGCGGTTTGGCTGCATTCATCGACGCAGAACACGCTTTTGATAAAACTTACGCTGAAAAATTAGGCATTGATACAGCCAATTTATTGATTTCACAACCAGACAGCGGTGAGCAAGCTTTAGAAATTGCAGAACAATTGATTTCATCAGGTGCAATTGATATTTGTGTAATTGACTCCGTGGCGGCTCTTGTTCCAAAGGCTGAATTAGAAGGCGACATGGGCGATTCTAAAATGGGCTTACAGGCTCGTTTGATGTCTCAGGCTTTGCGTAAACTTACGGGTGTCATCAACAGAACTGGTTGTTGCTGTATTTTTATCAACCAATTACGTGATAAAATCGGCGTAATGTTTGGTAGCCCAGAAACAACTACGGGTGGTAACGCCTTGAAATTCTATGCTTCGGTACGTATTGATATTCGTAGAATCGGACAAATCAAAGACGGTGACAACGTAATCGGAAACCGTACAAGAGTGAAAGTAGTGAAAAACAAAGTAGCTCCTCCGTTCAAAGTAGTAGAATTCGACATTATGTACGGCGAAGGTATTTCTAAAGCAGGCGAAGTATTAGACTTGGCGGTAGATATGGAAATCGTGAAAAAATCAGGTTCTTGGTTTAGCTACGGTACAAACCGTTTGGGACAAGGACGTGACGGCGTGAAAGATATGCTGAAAGATAATCCAGATTTATTGGAAGAATTAGAAAACAAAATCAAAGAAAAAATCAAAGGTGACGAAAAAGCCTTGCTTGATACGCTTGAACCGAATATCGAAGACGATGGCGAATTATAGCCACAACGATTTTTTTTCAAAAAAACGTATTATTTCTATTAAAAAGGAGAAAACCAAACGGTTTTCTCCTTTTTTGTTAGTATTTTCAGCTAAAAATCTAAATCTCGATTTATAATTCGCTTCATTAATGTCTGAACATAAAAAACGAAGAAAAGTAGAAGTATGCCACAACTGCCATACACTTTTACAGCCAGAAGATAATTATTGCCCCCATTGTGGACAAGAAAACCACGACTTAAAAGTACCCTTGAGCCACCTTCTGCTTGAAGTAATTGAAGGCTTTACGCATTTAGATACCAAACTGCTGAATACTTTAAAATCTATTTTTCTTTCTCCCGGAAAGCTCACTAAAGACTTTTTAGAAGGACGACGAGGACGCTACATCCCTCCTATTCGTTTGTACTTCTTGGCTTCGTTTCTATTTTTCTTGCTACTCAGCACGATGATTGATAAGGCTTTGGACAGTAAAACTGGTGAAGATTTTATGAATGGCTTCATCGATAGTTTTTCAAACTCAAACAATAAGGCTAAAATAAAAGAATTAAATAAAGTAGTAAAAAATGCAAAAGCAGATTTAAAACAAATCAAAAATTCGAGTGATACCAATGGGCTTTATGCAGCACAAGTAAAATACGAGGCAGCTTTAGAGGAACTCAATGAAAATAAAGAAGAAGAAGGTGGCAGCAAATGGATTGATTTTGTAGAAGTAGATGCCTCGGAAATCTTGGATGAAATGAATATTCAACAAGAAGATACTTTACGAACACTCATCGAAAATTTGCCTAAACCTAAAAAAAGAGCAAGGCTAATTGAAATCCAAAAACAAATTGTATTAGATACCATCAATACAGAAGTACTCAACAATGTAAGCGAGGAAATCAACGATTATTTTACCGAAACACTGGGTAGAAAAAATCAGGTAAAGTATTCATTAAGATTACATTCATTAAAAAATAATGCTCAAATAAAAATCAATTATGATGCCGACACCGTCATTACGATTAAAGGAAGCGACGGCACTGTTGAAAACAAAGCCTACAAACAAAGGCTTTTGAAAATGTCAGACTCATCACTGGATAGCCTCTTGGCAAAGCGTAAAGCGGCGGGCAGAGACATCTCATTTTTTGGACTCAACGCATTAGAAAGAGGTTTTTTAAGAAATGTTACACACTATGAATTAGCTTTTCAGGAAGATGCCCAAGCGGCTATTAGGGAAATCATCCATTTTAGTATTGGCGTATTTTCGGTGATGATGTTTATCCTGATGCCTATCGTGGCTTTTTTATTGAAAATCATTTATAGCAAACGTACTCATAGCTTTTTTACTTTTCCACTAAGGCTCATTCGCTATTTATTCGACTGGATTTTGTATATCGTTAGAATACGTAAAATCAGAAAATATCAAAAGATTCCAAGAATTTTAGAAGGACACACTCGCTATTATTACGAGCATCTCATTTTTTCAATTCATATTCATAGCGTTTTGTTTTTGATGGTAGTATTTGTTGTAGGCGGAGGCGTATTGTTGGGTTATTGGAATTATGCCGTTCAATTAACCATGATTGGCTTTTTTGTGTACTTCATTGTTGCCTTAAAAGTAGTGTACCGACAAAGACTTTTTAAAACCATCTTCAAATCGCTGATTCTGTTTTTTATGTATGTGATTTCGTTTATTTCCATACTTAGCATAACAGGAGCAATCAAATTTGCGATGGAATAGGTTTTGGATTTCGGAATTCTGGTTTCAGATTTCGGATTTCGGCGGTCAGTTTTTAAAAGAAAAACTAATATTCCGATGACCGAAAGCTGAAGACGGAAAGCCAGCAACCGAAAGCTGAAAGCCGACAACCGAAAGCTAACAGCCAACAGCCAAAATCAACTCTTCTTTTCTCTTACCACTCGTAATTTAAAAGGAGGATTATCGGAAGCATCCATCAAAGAATTTAATACATTTTTGAGTTTTCCGAAAAAAGTCTTAGGTCTTGTAGTATCGCTTGAACTTTTTGGGTCGTTAAAAACAAATTTGATTTTCAATTTCCCTTTAGGATTATCAACGATAAAATTGAATGATGTCATTTGAATCATCGGATATGGGTCGATATCGTTAGCAAAAGAAGAAAAACTACTTATCGACAAGAATAGGCTAAAAATGAGGATATTTTTTTTCATAATACTTTAAGGAAAGTTAAGAGTTTATCAAAACAAAAATACAATCTGACTGATATTAAACAAGTATTTACATAAAAAAGCCCAAAGATTTAAACGATAATCTTTGGGCTTTTTTATGCAATGTGAATCTTTTAATTTTTTACACGCACTCTATTGAAGTACTTGTACAATTTCTGCATAGTTTTTTCTACTTCTTTGTCGGTTTCCAGCATAATACTTATCGTCTGAACCGCATGAATTACCGTACTGTGGTCTCTTCCTCCAAAATGATAACCAATAGATTTTAACGGCAAATTTGTAAACTCCTTCATCAAGTACATTGCAATTTGGCGTGGGAAAACCGTTTCTTTTTTACGACTTTTTCCTTTTAAGTCGGCCATATTTACATCAAAATGACTTGTTACAGCATCTAAAATAGAATCTACGGTTACTTCTTTTTCGTTATCAACCACAATATTTTTCAACGTAGTACGAGCCAACTCCATGTCTATTTCTCTACGATTCAAAGAAGCGTGAGCCATCAAAGACACAATTACACCTTCCATTTCACGAACGTTGGTATCAATACTATGTGCCAAATACTCTATTACTTTATCTTCAATATAAATACCGTCGGCTTGCAATTTCTTTTGCAAAATAGCGATACGTGTCTCGAAATCAGGCTGCTGAACATCTGCCGTAAGCCCCCATTTAAAACGAGAAAGCAGACGGTCTTGCATACCAGCCAATTCTCTTGGAGCTCTATCCGAAGACATAATAATTTGTTTACCTGATTGGTGCAGGTGGTTGAAAATATGGAAGAAAGACTCTTGTGTACGCTCTTTTCCAGCCAAAAACTGAACGTCATCAATAATCAACACATCTACTTGCATATAAAAATTGGAAAAAGCCTGCAAAGTATTGTTTTTGATAGCATTGATAAATTGATTACAAAATTTTTCGGAAGTAACATACAAGACAAACTTATTGGTTTGCGTGTTTTTGATATAATTTCCGATTGCTTGAATCAAGTGTGTTTTGCCCAAACCTACGCTTCCGTAAATCATCAAAGGATTGAAAGACGTAACACCCGGACGCTGTGCAACGGCTAAACCTGCCGAACGGCCCAAACGATTACAGTCGCCTTCAACAAAATTATCAAAAGTATAATGTGGATTTAGGTATGAATCAAGTTCTAAAGAATCAAGGTCTTTTAATTGAAAAGGACTTTCGTATAAAGTAGGCTCTGGCTTGCGTTGTGCCGCTACCGGAACAGTTGGTTTTTGGTTGGGTACATTATAGGCAATAGGCGGATTTTTTTTATCGCCTTTGTCCACAATGATAGAATACTCCAACATACCATTTTTACCCAAAGTGTAATCAATGGCTTTGCGAAGTACATGAATATAGTTTTCCTCAAGCCACTCATAAAAGAATTGGCTTGGCACTTGAATTGAAAGCGTTTGATTGGCTACATTTAAAGGTACGATAGGTTCAAACCAAGTTTTAAAACTTTGTTCGTTAATATCTTTATGTATAATTTCAAGGCACTTCGCCCAAACTTGCCTTGCTTGTAGTTGTGATGTTGGATGCATAATGTAACCTATATTGGCGGCAAAAGAAAAATATTTAATATAAATATCTTATTTTCATAAGTACGATTATCTGACTGAAAATCTTTATTCCCTTCCCAAAAAGGATGGCAAAATTAGTGAATTTTATCGGAGAGAAAAATCTATTTCAAGTCATTCACCTTTAAAATTATTTTCTTACCCATTTTAGGCAGAAAATCCTCTACAAAAAATACAAGAACATAAACGGATTTGGTAACTTTCTTAGTTTTTTTCGCAAAAAAAATCAAAATTCATAAATTTGATTAACTTTGAAAAGTTAAATATTTCAGAAAAAAAAATAATATGGCAAATCTACTTTTTGATGATTTTCAAAATCGCACGAAAGAGCAATGGAAACAACAAGCAATCAAAGATTTAAAAGGTAAAAGTTTCGACGACACACTTCTTTGGAATGTTGATGAAAATATCACTGTTGAACCTTATTATACTTCGGAAGACAACCTCGAAATAAGTATAAAGGCGATACAACAGGCTCAAGCTCAAAGAGTTAGCTCTCATTGGCAATATCGTGAAAAAGTGAGATTTACTTCTGAAAAAGAAACTAATGAACTGATAATCAGACTTTTAAAATCTGGAACAGATTCTTTTCAAATAGACTTAGGCAAGGAGTTACTTTCTGAGATTGAATTTAAGAAATTGTTGAACAATATCAAACTATCTGATACAGCCTTTTTTTTTAAAGTAGAAAATCAAGCCTTAGCATTAGTAAATGCGTTACAGAACATAGCTCCCTATCTTTGGAAAGGCGGAATCATTAATGATGCCTTTGGAAGATGGATGCAAACGGGTGAATGGGATAATAATTACTGGAAAAGTACAGCATCACTTCTTGGAAAAGTACAATCACATCCGCAATTCAAAGTACTTGTCATCAACAGTCATCATTTTCATAATGCTGGGGCAAATGTGTCGCAAGAATTAGCTTATACACTGGCCACGGCTATCGAAACAATTGATAAACTTTCGCAAGAAGGCGTAGCAATTGAGCAAATTTTAGCCAAAATTGAGTTTTCTATTTCTGTTGGTACAAACTATTTTGTGGAAATTGCCAAATTAAGAGCTTTGAAACTTTTATGGGCAAAGCTCGTCAGCGAAGGTTACGGGCTTGATATTTCGGTTGCCAACAGTACTTCGATACACTGCCAGACATCGGTATATTATGATGCGGCGATTACACCACATACCAATATGCTGAGAGCCACCACAGAAGCCATGGCAGCAATTATTGGCGGTTGCGATGCGATAAGTATCAATGCTTTCGATGAAAGTTTCAGTACTCCCGACGATTTTAGCCGCAGAATTGCCCGCAATGTTTCTATCATTCTAAAGGAAGAAAGTTATTTAGATAAAGTAATTGACCCTTCGGCTGGGAGTTATTTTATTGAAAACCTTACGCATCAGATTGCAGAAAATACTTTAAAAATTTTAGAAGAAGTAGAAAATAAAGGAGGTATTAGCGAAGCATTTACCCAAGGTTTTATTCAGAAGAGTATCAATGCTGAAAGAGAAAAACAAATTACGCAATTACAAAACAATCAAAATATTATGGTTGGCGTAAATAAATTTAGGTTTGATGAAAAACCATTTTCTAAACCAGCAAGTACAACGACACTAACATCAGAAACCATTTTTGCATTATTACCCAATTTACGTCTTTCAGAAATTTTTGAAGCGTAAAACTGTAAACGAAACAAAACCATGAGACCCAATATATCAAAAATCCATCTAAGTAAGACCGACCCACAGGAAAACGCCATTCAGTCTAATCAGAAATGGCGTTCTCCCGAGGGTATTTCTGTAAAATCCTACTTTACCGCCGACGACCTAAAAGATGCAGAACATCTGCAATTTGCGGCTGGTCTGCCTCCTTTTCTTCGTGGACCTTACTCGACGATGTACGTTCAACAACCGTGGACGATTCGTCAATATGCAGGTTTTTCAACAGCAGAAGAGTCGAATGCTTTTTATAGAAAAAACTTAGCGGCTGGTCAGAAAGGACTTTCAGTAGCTTTTGACTTGGCAACTCACCGTGGCTACGATTCAGACCACCCAAGAGTAACGGGCGACGTAGGAAAAGCAGGCGTTGCGATAGATTCGGTTGAAGATATGAAAATACTTTTCGACCAAATTCCATTGGATTTAATGTCTGTTTCAATGACCATGAACGGTGCAGTATTACCAATTATGGCATTTTATATTGTAGCTGCCGAAGAACAAGGCGTTTCGCCAGATAAATTATCAGGAACGATTCAGAATGATATTCTCAAAGAATTCATGGTGCGGAATACTTACATTTATCCGCCTACGCCTTCTATGAAAATCATTGCCGATATTTTTGCCTACACGGCTAAAAATATGCCTAAATTCAATTCCATTTCTATTTCGGGCTATCACATGCAAGAAGCAGGTGCAACGGCGGATTTGGAATTAGCCTATACTTTAGCCGACGGCTTGGAGTACTTGAGAACGGGTATCGAAGCAGGATTGGACATTGATAATTTTGCTCCACGTTTATCATTTTTCTGGGCAATTGGTATGAATCATTTTATGGAAATTGCCAAAATGCGTGCAGGACGATTACTTTGGGCAAAAATTGTAAAGAAATTCAATCCGAAAAGTGATAAATCGTTGATGCTGAGAACGCATTGCCAAACTTCGGGTTGGTCATTAACAGAGCAAGACCCATTCAATAACGTTACTCGTACTTGTATTGAAGCGATGGCGGCAACTTTAGGACATACACAAAGTTTGCATACCAATTCTTTGGATGAAGCCATTGCTTTACCAACCGATTTTTCGGCAAGAATTGCCCGAAATACACAATTATATTTACAGCACGAAACCAATATTACGAAAGTAGTTGATCCTTGGGGAGGCTCGTATTATGTTGAGTACTTAACCAAAGAATTAGCCAAAAAAGCTTGGGCTTTGATTGAAGAAGTAGAAGAATTGGGCGGAATGGCAAAGGCTATCGAAACAGGTTTGCCTAAAATGCGAATCGAAGAAGCGGCAGCCAGAAAACAAGCAAGGATAGATTCGGGCAAAGATATTATCGTTGGCGTAAATAAATTTACGATTGAAACTGCCACAGAACTGGAAGTTAGAGATGTGGATAATCAAGCGGTAAGAAATTCGCAAATCGAAAGATTGAATAAAATAAAAGCCGAGAGAAATCAAGAAGAAGTAACAAAAGCATTAGAAGCACTCACCAAAGCGGCACAAACAGGTGAAGGAAATTTATTGAAATTGGCAGTAGATGCGGCTCGTTTGAGAGCTACTTTAGGTGAAATTTCGGATGCTTTAGAAGTAGTTTTTGGAAGACATAAAGCCATTATTCGCTCCATTTCAGGAGTATATTCAGCAGAAGTGACAGACGACGAAAATTTCAGAATTGCCCGTGAAATGGCAAATCAGTTTGCCCAACAAGAAGGCAGAAGACCAAGAATTATGGTTGCCAAAATGGGACAAGATGGACACGACCGTGGAGCAAAAGTAATTGCTACCAGTTTTGCGGATTTAGGTTTTGACGTGGACATTACGCCACTTTTCCAAACGCCCGAAGAAGTAGCCAAACAAGCAGTAGAAAATGATGTTCATGTAGTGGGTGCATCAAGTTTGGCGGCTGGTCATAAAACCTTAATTCCGCAATTGATTGAGGAATTAAAAAAACAAGGAAGAGAAGATATCATGGTAATTGCAGGAGGCGTAATTCCTGCCCAAGATTATCAATACTTATATGATGCAGGCGTTGCAGGCGTTTTCGGCCCGGGAACTATCATTTCAATTGCCGCACAAAAAATATTAAAAGAGCTAATGCAGGCTTAATAAATATGAGTTATGAATTTTGAATTATGTTTTTCAGCTTCAAAATGATAATATCGTGATTTAAAATTCATAACTCACACTGTATCAAAGCTAAATTTTACTGGAAATTCAGTACGATAATTTCTGTTCATTCTAATAGCCAATCTACCCAAAACCTCCACTTCTTGCATCTTTCATCTTAAAGTCCAAAATCATAAAGCCTACATTCATAAGAATATCCCAAAAACACCAAACATCCACTTCTTGCATCTTTCATCTTGTGTCTTTCATCTTAAAGTCCAAAATCATAAAACCTACATTCATAAGAATATCCCATCATCACCAAACATCCACTTCTTGCATCTTTCATCTTGTGTCTTTCATCTTAAAGTTCAAAATCATAAAGCCTACATTCATGAGAATATCCCAACAACACCAAACATCCACTTCTTGTATCTTTCATCTTGTGTCTTTCATCTTAAAGTCTTAAAGTCCAAAATCATAAAGTCTAAAAATCACTCTTCAAATGAAATCCCCCTCCTATTCACCTTTTTAATCGAAGCGATTTTTTTACTTTTTAGTCTTTCCATCTTTGAGGCAAAAGTAGGTTCACTGGCTTTTCGTTTTTTAGGAACAAAAAGAGCTTTCTTGAGTAAATCATAAAATTTCTTTATCACAACGGTTTTGTTGCGTAATTGTGTCCGCTCTTCTTGTGAAACAATGATTAATTCTCCCTCTGAATTAATCTGATTTTTTAGTTTTTCTTGTAGTGTATTTTTCTGAATTTCGTCTAATAAAACGGAATTACTTATATTGAATCGGAGTTCTACCTTTGTAGCAACTTTATTGACATTCTGTCCGCCAGCTCCGCCACTTCTTGAGGCTTGGAACTGAAATTCTGGACTGAAATCTTGTTTTAATAGTTCGGATAGATTCATTTCTTTTAATTGTGATTGAGTGAGTTGTGATTTAGTGATTATTTATAGACTTTAAGACTAAAGGACAAAAGAAGCAAGATTGTGTGAATTTTATTGATATTTACTTCCAGTCATACGATAAGTAAACACCCATTCTATACCATATTCATCCTAAAACCAATTGCTGAAACCTGATAGCCGATGACCGAAAGCTGACAGCTCAAGGCTCGAAGCTCATAGCTAAATATGCCCGAAACAAACATACGAAAAATAATTCATATAGATATGGATGCTTTCTATGCTTCTGTGGAGCAGAGAGATAACCCTGCTTTGCGTGGAAAACCCGTAGCTGTGGGTGGTTCTCGTGAGCGTGGCGTAGTGGCAGCGGCAAGTTATGAAGCTCGTAAATTTGGCGTTCGTTCAGCGATGTCTTCTATGGTGGCTGCTCGTAAATGTCCGAATTTAATTTTTGTAAAACCTCGCTTCGAGAGCTATAAAGTGGCATCAAAGCAAATCAGAGAGATTTTTGCCGAATATACTCATCTGATTGAACCGCTTTCTTTAGACGAAGCCTATCTGGATGTCACCGAAAACCTAAAAGGCATGGCTTCTGCCACGGCAATTGCCAAAGAAATCAAAGAGAAAATCAAAGAAAAAACTCAACTGACAGCCTCCGCTGGGGTTTCTTACAATAAATTCTTGGCAAAATTGGCATCGGATTATAAAAAACCTGATGGACTTTTTGTGATAAAACCCAATCAAGGCGAAAAATTTGTAGAAGATTTAGAAGTATATCGTTTTCACGGCATTGGAAAAGTAACCGCCGAGAAAATGAACAAAATGAATATTTTCACGGGTTTGGATTTACGCCAATATGATGAAAATTTCTTGACCAAACATTTCGGTAAAGCAGGGAAATACTATTACAACATCGCCAGAGCGATTGACCACAGACCTGTAAATACTGAAAGAATCAGGAAATCTGTGGGTTCTGAAAATACTTTTTGGCGAGATTTAGAAACCAGAGTTGAATTGGAAGCTGGTTTAAAACCTATTATCGAAGACGTTTGGAAGTACTGTGAACGCACACAAGTATATGGCAGAACGGTTCATCTGAAAGTAAAATTCAAAGATTTCCAAATCATTACTCGTAGTAGAACTACACTTTCGCCCATTGTTGACAGCACTTTTTTTGAGAAAATTTCTTATGATTTATTAGAACAATTATACCCAATTCCGAAGGGCGTTCGCCTTCTGGGGATTTCACTTTCAAACTTAGAATTGGGCGACGATATGGTTGGGAAGCAATTGACTTTAAATTTTTAGACTGACTTTTATCATATCCGATAGTTTGTATTTTTTATTCAGATTTTCTAATTTGCCGTCGAAATCAAAAATAATTCAATATTTTCTCTTGAAAAGACTATTTTCCATAATTTTATTAGGACTTCTATTATACAATATGATGGGTTTCTCGCTTGTGTATTGGTTAGAAGAACATCATTCGATGAGTAGTTTTTTTAAAGTAAACAAGTATCAAAGGCTCGATGAAGACGAATACGTTACCTTCAAAATTCCTTTTTACTTGCCTTATCAATCCAACTGGGAGGCTGCTCGCCCAGTGGAAGGACAAATAAAACAAGGCGATAAGTATTATGAATTAGTAGAGCAAAAAGTTGAAAACGACACGCTTTATACAGTTTGTAAAACTGATAATAATGCTCGTTTTCGCTTTATGGAATTGGCTGAACATATCAACCAACATGTGAAGGATTCATCCAACGAAACGCCTAAAAAGCGACCTTCATTATTTAAAAATATTCTGAAAGAATATACTTCTTTAAGAACAAAGCACATTTTATTTGTAGTGGAATGGCTTCCAATTAGGCTTGTACCTTCCTCCTATTCTGAAAATATCGTAGCCTTGGCATACGATACTCATGCTCCTCCTCCTCGGTTTGTTTAAGGAAATTTTCTGTTTTAATCCAATTTGGCTAATGGTTTAACCATCAGCATTCAATTTCTTTTTCCTTTTAACATCCAAAGGTTAAATCATCGGCTGTGTCCTTTGAGTTTGCCTTGTAAAAATATTGATTTCCATGAACAACAGCATCGCAACATCTCAAAAACGTGACTTTTCAGTAATTTGGTTAAACCGTTTAGCTTTATTTATCGTCTTTTTCTGGTTTGGTTTTTTAAAAATAGTAGGTTTATCCCCTGCCGAACAAATTGTTAGTCAGCTTCATCACTTAACCATCGAAAAATTTATTTCAGTTAATGCTTTTATTCCTTTCTTGGGCATTTTTGAATGTGTAATTGGTATTATTTGGCTCTTTCCACGCTATACCAAAGCAGCATTTTATCTTTTTTGCTGTCAAATGGCAACTACGTTTTTGCCTCTTTTACTAATGCCTAACGAAACTTGGCAATCGTCCTTTGCATTGAGTTTGTCAGGGCAATATATCATCAAAAATGTTGTGCTGATTGCTTCGGCTTATACCGTTTATAAGGTAAAAGTTTTATCGGAAGAGTAGCCGTTTTAGTTGTTGAGGCTGTCCAAAAAAATAGCAACAACCAAATATTCTTTGGTATTCAACCTCACCCCCAACCCCCTCTCCTGTTGAGAGGGGACTTTTTAGCTCCAAAAGCTCCCCTCTCAACAGGAGAGGGGTTGGGGGTGAGGTCTTTCACAGAATAATCTTTGGTGTTATAAATTTTTTAGATAGCCTCAACAACTAAAGAACTTATTGAAGTATTTTTTTCTGAAAAGCTTCTAAATGGTCATCTGTAAAATCTAAATGTGTGACAAAACGTACCAAATGTTTGCCAAAAGTAGTGGCTCTAATCCCCTTTTCGTTCAATTGTTGAACATAATCGGATGAAAGGAGTTTCTCATTTAGTCTCAGAATGACAATATTGGTATCTACGGGTAAAATTTCTTCTACTTCTGGCAATTTTGCCATAGTTTCGCCAATAACTTTTGCTCTTGCGTGGTCGTCTCTAAGTCTTTCTACATGATTATCAAGTGCATAAATGCCCGCAGCCGCCAAATAGCCTGCTTGTCGCCAACCGCCTCCTAAGCGTTTTCTTACTCTTCGAGCTTTTTTTATAAATTCTTTTGAACCTAAAAGCACTGAGCCAACAGGAGTTCCTAATCCTTTTGATAAACAGACCGAAATAGAATCGAAAACTTTACCGTATTCTAATGGATTGTCATTCGTTTCTACCAAAGCATTAAAAATTCTTGCCCCATCTAAATGTAATGGAATATCATGAGCAAGGCATACTTGTTTTATTGCCTGTATGTCTGATAAATCATAGTATGCACCGCCCCCTTTGTTCACGGTGTTTTCCAAAGAAACCAATTTTGTAATGGGATGATGCAAATTGTCGGGTTGAATCGCCTCTTTGATTTGTTCAGCTTTTAATCTTCCTCTATCCCCTTGCAATAAGTTGACAGAAGCCATAGAATTAGCGGCGATTCCGCCACCTTCATATAGATAAATATGAGAAAGGGCATCACAAATAACCTCATCGCCTTGCTTAACGTGAACGTTAATGGCAATTTGATTTGTCATTGTTCCAGAAGTACAAAAAAGGGCGGCTTCATAGCCAAACATTGTAGCAGTTTTCTCTTCTAATGCTTTCACAGTTGGGTCATCTTCAAAAACATCGTCTCCGACTTCTGCCGAAAACATAGCTTCTAACATCGCAGGGGTAGGTTTTGTAAAAGTATCACTTCTTAATTCAATGGTCATTGTGTTGATGGTTTATAAAAGATAAAATATTATTTGTAAAGATAGAAATTCAAGGACACAGAGCGATGAGTAAGAAGTTTTTTTTGATAATTCGCCTTTATCAAAATGCTAATTATCTAAAAAATTTAAAGATTAGGATCAAACATCGACCTATTATTACTGGGCTTTAGTCATCTATTGTCAAGCAACATTAAATCATGATGGAACAATTAATAAATATTGTTAATCAAGAAGATATTCGACTGGAACAAAGAGTAAATCACTTAAATCAATGAACAATTCAGATAAAACAACAATGTATTTAAGTGAATCAACGATAAATTATTCCTTAGCAAAGAGCAATTATGGTCAAACATCAACCAATTAATATCAAGCATTGAAGTATTTATATTAATCAATAGGCAATTATCATTAAGCATTGTCCAATTAGTATTAATCATTGAAGTATTTGTGTTAATCAATAAGCAATTACTCTAAAACATTGACCAATTAGTATCAATCATTGAGGGCTTAAAATGTAATATCACCCAATTATAGCTCAACAAAGCAGTATTTTTGGCTTGTACGTCTAAAAAAAGACAACAAAATAGAAAGAAAGTACTACTTTTATTAGTCAATGTTATTTCTGTTGTTCTTATTTTTAAATCTAAATATTAATGAAAAAATCTTTCAAAACTGGAGCATTCTTTACTTTAATGCTATTATCAAATTTGTCCTTTTCACAAGTAACAATGAAGAAACTTTGGGAAAGCGACACAACCCTTACCACGCCTGAATCTATACTATTCGAGCCAAAATCTAAAACGGTTTTCGTTTCTTGTATCAACGGTGGCCCAGCAGCTACGAATGAAAAAAGCTTTATTGCTAAAATTGATTTAAACGGAAAAACCACACAATTAAAACTGACTGAAAACCTTCATTCTACCAAAGGCTTGGGCTTTTTAGACGGAAAGTTGTACGTGACAGAAATCTTTAAATTGGTAGAAATTGACCCAAAAACAGGCAAAGTATTGAATAAATACGAAGTGCCTGAAGCAAAATTCTTAAATGATATTGGTGTAGATACCAAAAATAAAATTGTGTATTTCACTGATATGCGTTCGGATAGACTTTGGAAATTAGAGAAAGGTCAAATGGTAAAAGTAGTAGAAGGTGGGCCACTCAAAAGCCCCAATGGTGTATTTTTTGAAAATGGCAAATTGATTATTGGCAATGGCGATGGTAAAATCTTGGCTTATGACTTACAATCACAACAATTTTCAACCATTGCAGAAGGCATGGGCGGTATTGATGGTATTTTATCAGATGGCAAAAATGGTTATTTCGCTTCTGAATGGAGAGGAAAAGTTTGGCACATCAACACAGAAGGAAAAACACAATTACTCCTTGATTTTGTGGATGCAAAAGTAAACACGGCTGATTTTGAATATATTCCAAGTAAAAAACTAATGCTCATTCCAACTTTCTTAAAGAACAAAGTGTTAGCGTATTCGGTAGAATAGTTCGATTTTGGATGTTGGATTTCGGATGTCGGATTTCAGCTATCAGCTATTTAAAACAAGCTAAAATAATAATTCTGAAAGCCGAAAGCAGACAGCCGAAAGCCAACAGAAAAAAAATTAACAATCATGGCAAAATATAATCTCACAGTAAATGGCAAAAAGTATAATGTAGATGCTGATGCCGACACGCCCCTTTTGTGGGTCATTCGTGATTACGTAGGTTTGAAAGGAACGAAATTTGGTTGTGGGATGGCTCTTTGCGGAGCTTGTACCATTCATGTTGACGGTCAGCCGACTCGTTCTTGTTCAACGCCGATTTCAACGCTGAAAGCAAGTAGCAAAATCACTACTATCGAAGGAATTTCTGCCAATACCGATAGTGCTGTTCAGAAAGCTTGGATTGAAGAACAAGTACCGCAATGTGGCTATTGCCAGTCAGGACAAATTATGTCGGCAGTAGCTTTATTGAAAGAAAAACGTAATCCAACCGATGCGGATATAGACGAAGCGATGTCGGGAAATATTTGTCGTTGTGGTACTTATCCACGTATTCGTAAGGCAATACATAGAGCAGCCGAGTTGATGAAAGATGGAGCAAATTCTTCGGGTAAGTAATCTCAAAACCACAAAAACATGACACAGAACAATTCACGCAGAGAATTTATAAAAGCCAGTACTTTTTTGGCAATTGGTTTTTCTTTGCCTTCATTCGGCAAAGCCGTAGGTCTTCATAAAATTGACAGCACAGCTACGGCTTTGGGCATTGAGCTAAATCCCTATATTTTAATCAATGACGACGGAAAAATTATTCTTTTCAATGCTCGTCCAGATATGGGGCAAGGTACTTATCAATCGCTTCCGCTTTTAATTGCCGAAGAATTAGAAGTTACTTTAGACCAAGTAGAAATCAGAAATACAGACGGACAAGGCAAATACGGAGCTCAACTTTCGGGAGGTTCTTCTTCCATCCGTACTCGTTGGCTACCGATGCGAAAAGCAGGTGCAGCAGTAAAAGAAATGTTGATAACAGCCGCCAGTAAAAAATGGCAAGTACCTGTTTCTGAATGCTATGCTTTAGAAGCAAAAGTATATCATAAACCGTCGGGGAAATCTTATACTTATGGGGAATTAGTAGAAGAAGCCTCGAAATTAGAAATTCCGAAAGAACCAAAATTAAAAGACCAGAAGGATTTTAAATTGTTGGGGAAATCGGTAGCTCGTCCAGAAATTCCTTCAAAAGTAAATGGAACAGCCGTTTTCGGAATAGACTCAGATGTACCGGGAATGTTATTCGCCAGCATCGAACGTTCTCCAACCATTCATGGAAAAGTAGTTAGTTTCGACGGTTCGGCAGCCATGAAAGTAAAAGGCGTAAAATATGTATTGAAAACAGAACGCAAAATGCCCCATAAAACAGTGGAAGCAGTAGCCGTTGTAGCGGATACTTATTGGGCGGCATTGAAAGGAAGAAGAGCTTTGAAAATCAATTGGGATGCACAAGGTTCGGATAAAATTTCAACAGATGCGTACTTTGCTAATTTGCGTACTTTGGCAAAAACCGAAGGATTTGAGTACAAAGATGAGAAAGTAGGAGATTTTGGTAAAAGCTTTGAAAGTGCTACCAAAAAAGTAGAAGCACAATACGAAACACCTTTCTTAGCACACGCTCCACTTGAACCAGAAAACGCTACCGTTTGGGTACAAGGTGATAAAGTAGAAATTTGGGCACCTATTCAAGGCCCTGACGGATTAATTCCACAAGTAGCACAATACTTGAAAATCAAACCTGAAAATGTAAAAGTAAACGTGCCATTTATGGGCGGTGCTTTCGGAAGAAAAGCTTATTTCGATTACGTAATGGAAGCGGCGAATCTTTCAAAACAAGTGAATGCTCCCGTAAAAGTAATTTGGACACGTGAAGATGATACTACACAAGGGCCGTTCCGTCCGGGAATGTTGTCGGCTATGCAAGGAGGTTTGGACGACAAAGGAAATGTAGTAGCACACAATCATAAAATTGTGGGTAGCTCTATTCAGCACCAAGTATTTGGCAATCCATTGAAAAATGCACCAGACGACTGGGCGATTGAAACAGCGAATACAGAAGACAGTCCTTATGATTTTGCCAGCCGTAGAGCAAGTTTCCATTTAGCAGAAACAGATATTCCAATTCTTTGGTGGCGTTCGGTATATTCATCAACGACAGCTTTCGGGCAAGAAAGTTTTATTGATGAATTAGCTCATGCGGCAAAAACCGACCCATTGGCTTTCCGTTTGGATATGTTGGCGGATGCTCCAAGATTCAGTAGAGTATTACAAACCTTAGCGAAAAAAGCGAATTATCATCAGAAATTGCCAGAAGGACAAGCCATTGGTATCGCCATTGCTCGTTCATTTGGAACGATTGTCGCTCATGCAGTTACAGTTTCAAAAAGTGGTAAAGGTGTTAAAATTGAGAAAGTAGTTTCAGTAATCGACTGCGGAATGACCGTGAATCCAGACAATATCAAAGCACAAACTGAAGGCAATATTGTGATGGGTTTGACCGCTGCGATTAAAAATGGCATTACTTTCAAAGACGGACAAGCCGAACAAAGTAATTTCCACCAATACAGTGTACTAAGAATCAGCGAAATGCCAGCAACCGAAGTACATATTATTGATAATCAAGAAGCACCGGGCGGCGTTGGCGAACCGGGTTTACCACCATTCGCTCCAGCACTTTGCAATGCGATTTATAATCTAACAGGCACAAGAATTCGTACTTTGCCTTTTGATATTGATAATATTGGATAAATTAAACCAAAAGAGGATTGTCGCAATGACAATCCTCTTTTGGTTTAATTTATTTTTGCAAAAGCAGTCTGTACAGCTCCTTTTGTATAATTCGGTGGAATGTAAGTATAAAAAGCCCGTTTATTGACATCAAACCAAATGATATTTTCCAAAGTTCCTTGATTCACTTGAGGGCCTAAGCTCACACGATAAGTAACTGGGTCTGCACAAGGGCTACAAGTAGATTTACTGACAGAAACTTTAGGATAAACCTTTGTTTCTCCAGGAGAATAAATATCATTACTAATTGAATTCACTACAATTCTGACACTATCTTTTGCTACTGCTTCAATTTGGAGTGAAACTGTCTTACCATTAATTGGATAAGATAATGATTTCCCAAAACTTTCATGACTTGTGGCTTCATAAGTTCCACTGATGGTTTCTGCAAGGCTTTTTAGAGATTCTTCATTGCTTTTCTGACAAGCCAATAATTGACTTGCCAATAGTACAATGAGCGTAAGTTTAGTTTTCATATTCGTTAAATAGAGTTTAAAATAGTTGATAAACTTTTCTGAATAACGAAAATGAATAAAGGCTTATTGAGACAACAATACAAAAAGCCTCAGGACTATTATTTATTTAATGCAATTTTCAGATGCTCTAAATGATGTTGGCTATGCCAAACGCCCATATCCAAAGCATCAGTCAGAGGAATGTAAATTTTACGAAGTGGGTGATAATACCCTTTTGTAAAATCCTCGGCGGTCATTTGTTCCAATAAATAAGTCCAACGCTGATGCGTACCTTCCAAAAGTGTAAGCGAAAAATCAATTGGAGCATTTTGAGCTTCCGATAAATTTGCCCAAGCGTCAATTTTAGCCACAACGCCCTGAGTATTTTCTTCTGTCAAAGCGTGTTTAAATCTGATATAATGTAAAATGTGCATATCAGCCACATGATTTACCACTTGTCTGACCGTCCAGCTTCCTTCACGATATTGTTTTAGTAAATCCTCCTCGCTAATGCCATTTGTAATTGCTCTGTACTTTGCAGGAAAAGTTTTTAATAAAGCGATTCTTTCTTGAATTTCGTCCCAAGTATAAGTTTCTTGAGGATTCCATTTGCCAATGGGATATTGTAGGGCTTGTAGTTCCATAAAAAGATTGTTTAATGAGAGAGATATGTTTAGATTTTGAAGTTGATAAAAAACTCTTGAAGCAATTTTCAGTAACAAGTATGATGTTGAAGAATAAGTCAATTCTCTCTCTTAACCTTTAGTCCGTAATTTTAGATACTTTCGGAACAATCTTTTTTCTAACTCTTCCTTATAATCAAAACTCTCATTGAACGAAAACGTACCTTTAAGTGATGAAACCATTGGTGTTAATTTAATTTGACCTTTATCAATCAATGATTTAGCATTCATAACAATATCTTTTAGATAAAACTTGTATTTATAAATTTATAAATAAATGCTCTTCCTTGCAAACTTTTAAATAGTTTCAAATTAAGTCAACAAAAAATCCTATCAAGTTTCAAAACCTGATAGGATTATGTTTGGCTAAATTGTTTTTCTTACAAAACTACATTCACAATACGTTTTGGCACAACTATTACTTTTTTAGGAGCTTTACCATCTAACCATTTTTGTACTACTTCATTGGCTAAAACGCCTGCTTCAATATCCGCTGGAATCGCATCGGTTGGGAAAGAGATATTGGCTCTTACTTTTCCGTTGATTGAAATCGGATAATCGAAATTGGCTTCTACTAATAATGAAGCATTGAATTTAGGGAAAGTAGCATAAGAAATTGTTCCTGCTTCATTGCCCAACAATACCCAAAGTTCTTCGGCAATGTGTGGCGTGTACGGCGACATTAAAATGACTAATTCTTGCAAGATTGCTTTCTTAGCACATTTCAATGAACCTAAATCATTCACACAAATCATTAAAGTAGAAACTACTGTATTGAATGAATAACGCTCTAAATCTTCTTCTACTTTCTTGATACAAGTATGCAATACTTTCAATTCTGCTGGCGTTGGGGCTTCATCTTTTACTTTGAAATTTCCCAAATCGTCATAGAACAAACGCCATACTTTTTTGATAAAGCGGAATGAACCGTCAATTCCATTGGTATTCCAAGGTTTGGCTTGTTCTAATGGGCCTAAGAACATTTCGTACAAACGCAAAGTATCTGCACCAACTTTATCAACTAAAACGTCTGGATTTACTACGTTAAACCAACGTTTTGACATTTTTTCAACTTCAAAGCCGCAGATATATTTGCCATCTTCTTCGGTAATAAATTCAGCCTCTTCAAAATCAGGTTGGAATGATAAATTCTTCTTTCTATCCTTAAATGCTTCTACGTCTAAAACATCATTATTTACGATATTTACATCTACATTTAAAGCAACTAAATCATACTTTATCAATCCTGCTTCAACACTTTTGAATGAATCATCAATAACAAAATCTGGAAAAACTAATTTATACAAATCAAGACTGGATAAATCACCATTAAGGAATTTTTTATAATAAGAGTAGCTAAAGAAATGATTTGTAAAGCTAATTTTATCATCTGGTTTTTGAAATATTGTTTCTTTTAATCGATACACAAAATTAGAACGCCCTTGAATCATGCCTTGATTAATCAATTTCTTGGCAAATTCTTCTTCAGGTACTAATCCTAAATCTTTCAAGAATTTATTCCAGAAACGGCTATACAATAAGTGTCCAGTGGCGTGCTCTGAACCGCCTAAGTATAAATCGACAGCTTTCCAGTAATTAATGGCTTCTTGTGAAGCAAATTCTTGCTCGTTTTGAGCATCCATATAACGATACCAATACCATGACGAACCTGCCCAACCCGGCATTGTTGACAATTCATATTCATACTCGCCTTTGTATTTCCAACCTTCTGCACGTCCTAATGGTGGCTCGCCCGTTTCAGTTGGCAAGTACTTGTCGATTACGGGTAATTCTAAAGGTAATTCGCTTTCTTCAATCAAATATGGTAAGCCATCTTTGAAGTATGCTGGCACTGGCTCGCCCCAATAACGTTGGCGACTGAATACCGCATTACGCAAACGATATTGAATTTTACCTTTACCAATGCCTTTTTCTTCCAACCATTTTATCAAAGTTGCCGTAGCTTCTTTGTAACCCATACCATTGACGATACCAGAATTGATATATTTCCCTTCTTTGGTATTATCAGCTTGTTGGTCAATATCTTTTTGTGCATCTAAAATTGGCACAATTGGCAAATCAAAATGTTTTGCAAAATTCCAGTCTCGTTGGTCGCCCGAAGGTACACCCATTACAGCACCTGTTCCGTAGCCTGCCAAAACATAATCCGCTAAGAAAATCGGTACTTTCTCATCATTGAATGGATTGATTACGTAGCTACCTGTAAATGCACCCGTTACTTTTTTCACTTCCGACATACGGTCTAATTCCGTTCTTGAAGCTACCCATTTTACGTACTCATCAACACTTTCTTTTTGTTCTGGTGTTGTCAAGAATGGAACGTACTCATGTTCTGGAGCAATTACCATAAACGAAACGCCATAAATTGTATCAACACGGGTAGTAAATACTTCAATAAATTCAGGAGCATTTTCTTGAACAGTCGAAGCATCAACTTTAAATTTCACACTTGCACCAGTACTTCTACCAATCCAGTTGCGTTGTTGTTCTTTCAAAGCATCCGACCAATCTACTTCGTTCAATCCGTCGATTAATCTATCGGCATAAGCAGTAATACGCATTGCCCACTGCTTCATTTTTTTCTGTTCAACAGGATAACCACCACGTTCTGAAACGCCATCTTTGATTTCATCATTTGCCAAAACTGTTCCCAAAGCAGGACACCAGTTTACAACCGAATCATCAGGGAAAGTCAAACGGAATTTCAATAACAAAGCTTGTTGCTCTTGTTCGCTCATGGCATTCCATTCTTCGGCAGTAAAGTTTGGCGTGTCTTCATCACAAACGGCATTTACGCCTTTGTTGCCCGAAACAGCAAAACGTTCAACTAAAGAAGCAATCGGTAAAGCCTTGTTAGCATCTTTATCATAATAATGCTTGAACAATTGCATGAAAATCCACTGCGTCCATTTGTAATATTTGGCATCAGAAGTACGTACTTCACGAGACCAGTCATAACTAAAACCAATTTGTTTTAGCTGACGAATATAAGTAGCGATATTTTCTTCGGTAGTAATCGCAGGATGTTGACCCGTCTGGATGGCATATTGTTCGGCAGGTAAACCGAACGAATCAAAACCCATAGGATGCAATACATTAAAACCTTTCAAACGTTTGTAACGAGCGATAATGTCGGAAGCAATATAACCAAGCGGATGCCCTACGTGTAAACCTGCTCCTGATGGATAAGGAAACATATCCAAAACATAATATTTAGGTTTAGCGTGGTCTATCTCAGTTTTATAAGTTTGGTTATCTTCCCAAAACTGTCTCCATTTTCGTTCTGTTTCTTTGAAATTGTATTCCATTTTTTATGGTGATTTATGCTCGTCGAAGGCAAAAATGCCTCGACTTTTTTGACAAATTTTTTAGAGTTGCAAAATTACAGGTTTTTTAAGACAAAAGTTCATTAAAACAAAACAACCTTGACTAAAGATAGTCAAGGTTGCAAAAAAGAGGCAAGAGGTAAAGTTTCTTTGTCTATTTTTCAATATCAATTTACTTATAACGATTTTCTCAAAATCATTTCCATTGGTACTTGTAATTGTTGGCGTTTTCCAGCTTGAATAATGTTGGCTGCCATTTTACCTATTTCACAAGGTTTTGAAGAAATAATACTGATACCGCCTGCTAAAATTTCTTTGTAGCAATTGTCGTTCAGCGAAATCAAACCTACGTCTTTTCCTAAAGTTAAATTTTGTTGTTCTACTGATTTGATTACTGCTACCAAATCAACATCATCCATTGTTAAATAAGCTGCTCCAGCACTTACTTCTTCTTCTTGGAAGCCGTCTAATACTTGGAAGTCAAAATGATTTGCTTCGCAGAAATCTCTGAAACCTGTGATTAATTCCGAATCAAAATACTCGTCTTCGGTAAGTACTAAATTAAGTGTTTTGTATTTTTTGAAATGCTTCAAGTTTTGTTGCATTACATTGTGTAGCTCCTGACCAGAGTTACTCAAAATACTTGAATTCATGCCATGCAAAGAAGCCATTGATTGCTCTAAAAAGATAAGACGTTCGCCCGAAATCTTCTTTAAACATTTAAGGTTTTCTTCGTTTTCCTCAATCAAATGAGGCATGATAACGTAGTAATGATAATTACCAAGATGGCTATTGATAATCTCTCTGAAATTATCGCTTTTGTAATTATAAGTAAAAATATCAACCGTTACATCTTTATTAGAAGCATTCACGAAAGCGTTGAAAATGGCTTTGTTGTTTTCGGTAATTTTTCCAACCAAGAAGAAAACCTTCGTTTTGGTTTTGGCTGATTTCCCAGAAATAAAGTATCCTTTTCTGAAAATAGAAGTAATAACTCCTAAGCGGTGAAGCTCTGAATAAGCACGCTCGACGGTATCACGAGACAAGTAGCATTCTTCGCTGGCTTCATTGATGGAAGGCAAACGTTCGCCCGTTTGTAAATTCCCGCTCTCAATGTCAATCAACAAAGTATTTACCAATTGTTGATACTTGGGAGTCTTTGAGTCTTGCTTGTTTTGAGAAAATTCTCTGAATGTCTTGATCATTTACTTAATTGGATAAAATTGGATTTTGAATTAGGGAATAGCAGGTAATAATATTTGTTTAAAAATTATCTCCTTCGGGTTCATAGTTAAAGGATTAAGTCAGTTTTCAGTACAATTTCGCATTTCAACCAACCGTATAAGCTTTGAATGACTAATATATACAATATCATTCAATTAGTTTAATTTTATATTGAAAAAGTACATTAACTGTTCTGTAAAGTTATATCTAAATTCGATAAAAGCGTTAGGACTAAACTTACAAATACTGGTACAAATATTGCAAAATCGCATTTTTTAGCGATTTGTGTCCTGTTATGACCTGTTTTTGGGTGACGGTGCAAAGCAGGATATTTACTTCGGAGGGAATAAGTTAATTGTTTCTTATTAGTTCAAAAACAAACTCATAGATGAAACCAATTACCAAATCGCAGATGGACAGCCAACAAAAAACACTGAAAATACTCCTTGTTTTCAGCAGGCTTAATGATTTCAAACATGAAATCTATGATGGTTTCATGGACAAAATTGGCGGGCTTGCTACGGTAGATTTGTACATTCACCAGTTCAGCACCCAAAACGCCTACCATTTCGAGAAGGTAATAAAAGATAAATTGAGCCAGTACGATTACTTTGCTTTTATGCTCCATGCGAATCATCCGAACGAAGATTTCTTGAAAACTGTCAATAGTATTCCGAAGGATAAATTATTGCTTTTAGAAAAACGCAATGAGTTTATCAAAGGAAAATACGCCTGCGTGTATCAGGATTTTGAACAAGATATTTATGAAGCTTTGCAAAAAGCGAAAGAATTAATCTTGAAGTACAATACACTAAATTGTATTGTACAGGAACATTATGCCAATGCGGATTATGTCTCGGAAGGACTCAGTCGTTTTGCCAAAGAGAATAATCTAAAATGTAATGTTTATAATGAAGTGATGGAAGAAACCATTCGCCCAAAAGAAGCATATTTGATTCTTTCAGAACGCTATTTGGCGGAAGCACTTGGGTATTGTAAAAATAAGAAAATGAATATTGGTGAAGATGTAGGCATTGTATCTTACAATGAAACGCCAATCAAAGAAGTACTTTCTGGAGGAATTACGGTAGTGTCAACAGACCATTTTCAATTAGGAAAAAATGCTGCCGATTTAATTCTGAGTGGTAAAAAAGAACACATCAGAAATTCATTTTTGTTTATTCAGAGAAATTCGTTGTGAGCTGGTAGCCTTGAGCAGTGAGCTTTGAGCTATGAGCCTAAAATTAAAAAAGCTCATTGCTCAAAGCTGACAGCTCAAGGCTCATAGCTATTAGCTTAATCCCAACTCAGTCCCAATAGAAACAATCCATTGCTCGAATAAATTCTTTTCAATATCGCAGGCTACTTGTGCGTGTTTTTCCCATTCTGGAGAAAACTCCTTGAGTTGCACAATCATCTCTGCCAAATGTCCTTCTTCTTCTACAATGATAGATTTCATGTTTACTTTAGAAGAAACTTCATCCAAAGCCTCTTGATAAGCAGGATACAATTCGTCGGCTCTTACTTCAATCGCATAAGTAACCAATAAATAAGCGGCGTACTTCAAAGCATTACCCGAAAGTTTCAATTCTTGCTTCAAATATCTACAAACATGAATATCTAACGAATGTAAGTAGGTATAACTGGCAAAAGGAGCAACCAAGTAAGCGTTTTCGTAGCTTGGAAAATCTTCAATTTTTCCCACTTTTTGGATTTGCTTTTTCAAATAAAAAGCGTGGCGAGCTTCTTCGGCAGCGTGTTTCAATACGATATAAGAAACCTTTGTTTTATCTTCGGAAGCTGATATTTTTCTTGCCCCAGTATTCTCCATTAAAGAGAGCGTGTTCAGGAATCGTGCATGAAGCGAGTCCGTGGCAATAATGTTTCGGAATATTTCTTGTAATTTCATACCCAAAAGTAATAAGCGATTTTCATTCAATTTTTTTTATCTTCGATTATTTCATCATAAAACTACAAATATGCAATTTCATTATGTAAAATACACGGCTTCGGAATTGGAAGAAGTAAGAAAAATTTTCATTGAATATGCTGATTTTTTGAAGATTGATTTATGTTTTCAGAACTTTGAAAAAGAAATACAAAGTCTTTCGTCGGTGTATGCTCCGCCAAAAGGCTGTATCATTTTAGCCAAAAAAGACGAAGAAGTGATTGGCTGTGTGGCACTAAAACCAATCGGTGAAGGCGTTTGTGAAATGAAACGTTTGTATGTAAAACCTTCTGCCAGAGGTGAAAAAATTGGCAGAAAGTTAGTAGAAGAGCTTATCGCTTTTGCCAAAAAGGCTGAATATCAAACCATGAAATTAGATACTATTACCAGCCTGACGGAAGCCATTTCACTTTATCGTTCGTTCGGCTTCAAAGAAACTTCGGCTTATGTCTATAATCCATTGAGCGAAGTATTGTACTTTGAGTTAGATTTATTAGGAGTAATTGGTAAATAGTGATTGGCGATTAGTTTTTCAATATTCTAATTATCAAATACTTATAATATTTTTCTTGATTCACAAGTCGTAATTCATAATTCACAACTCATAATTTATAATTCACAATTCAAACCTCATCAACAAAAAGTTCATGAACAAACTATCACAATTTAGACTCCTTTTTGCAATGATAATTCTGTTGGGCCTTGGCTCTTGGGGATTTTTAGTTCATAAAACAATCCATCAGATTTCGGCTTATGCTTTGCCCAAGAAATTATCTACTTTTTTTATGAAAAACGAAGACTACATGGTTTACAACTCTGTTCGTCCGGATGTTCGTAGAAATACTGATAAAACAGAAGCTCCGAAACATTTTATCGACTTAGACGCTCCTATTTTTGGGAAAGAGCCTTTGAAAGAAATTCCACAAGATTGGGATTCGGCAGTAAAAAAATATTCAGCCGATACGCTAAAAAAGTATGGCACTGTACCTTGGGTAATTGTAGAAGTACAAGAAAAACTGACAAATGCTTTCCGCAATAAAATGAAAGACAGTATTTTGTTTTACGCTGCCGATTTGGGGCATTATATCTCGGATGCTCACGTGCCTTTGCATACAAGTTATAATTACGACGGACAATTGACTAACCAAAAAGGGCTTCACGCACTTTGGGAAACAGGAGTACCCGAACTAAACCTTGAAAGCTATAATCTTTACACAAAACACAAGGCGAAGTATATTAAAAATCCTTTGGCAGAGATTTGGAAAGAAATCAAAGAGACCAATCAATTATTGGATGGCGTTTTCAAAGAAGAAATCAATGCAAGTGTTGGCTTTACAGAAGACAAAAAGTTTAAACGTTCGGAGCGATTTGGACAAATGAGAAAAAACTTTTCGCCAGAATTTGTAAAAGCTTATGGCGAACGCTTAGGAAATACCGTCAACGAAAGACTTTTGGCATCGAGTAGATGTACCGCAGATTTCTGGTACACTGCTTGGGTAAATGGAGGAAAACCAGATTTATCCGACCTTGAAAATACTTCAAAAGAAGATAAAGCCAAATTCAAAGCCGCCATCAAAGCTTGGAAAAAGAATGAATTGATTAAACAGGAATTGTTGCAGGCGAGAAAAGGGAAGAAAGAGGAATTGTAGCAAAAAATTAGCCTTGTCAAGTTTTAAATTTGACAAGGCTATTTTTTTAAAACCCAATCACCAAATTGCCCCCAAGCGTTCTACCATCATATACGGGTGTGAAAGTGATTTTTTGTTGTGTGTTTGGCGATTTCTTGCCTAATTTTTCTTTCAACCACGGATAAATTACATAAGCCGCTTTTGCCGAAAGTATCCCCACTCCTGCCCCAACTACTACATCCGAAAACCAGTGTCGATTATTCATAACTCTTAAAGCACCTGTGGTGGTAGCTATGGTATAAGCTCCTACGCCGTACCAAATACTTTCGTCGTTATATTCTTGGGCTAAAACGGTTGCTCCGAAAAAGGCATTGGCTGTATGTCCAGACGGAAATGAATCTTGACCTGAAAGATCAGGGCGAAGTACTTTTGTGGTATGTTTCAAACTAAAAACTGTTCCCGACATTACGGCTGCACCGATAAATAATACACCCATACGGTCACCAAAACTATGTTTGGCTTTTACGCCCACTAAATCAAGTCCTATAACTGCTACGTGTGGAGCATATTGAATAAAATCATCAACATTGGTTTTTAAATCTTTGTAGTATTTATCGTGCCATTCTAATTGCTCTTGTTTCAAACTTAAACTCTTGAGCAAGTAGCCACCCGAAAGTAAAGCCGCTGGGACGATTAGTTGTTTGACAGTTAGTTTACGAAAAGTAGAATCTCTTTCTTGTGAAAAAGCAGGTAAAGTACATTGCAAGTAAATCAAAAAGAGGAAAATTGGCTTTTTTATGCTATTCATTGGCATTTGGTTAAAATATTGTAGGCAATTTTTTAATCGTTGTTAGTACTGTACGAGAAAGTATAAAGGCTATTTTAGAATAGGAATTTCTGATTTCGGACAAAATTTAATAAAATACGTCACAAGAAGTAGTTGAATAAAGCCAAAATCTGACATCAGAAATCCGAAAGCAACAGTTTTACAATCCCGTGCAGCCTTAATCCGTTATGATGTCTAACGTAAATTTTTAAGCTCAATTATTTCTTTTGATATGTTCTTTGTAAATAGTTTTATCTAAATACTCGGAAGGCGACTTGCCAAATTCTTTTTTGAAAATACGAGTGAAGTACGATGGGTCGTTGAAACCAACTTTATAGGCTACTTCGGCAATAGAATAGTTTTCGCTTTCCAACAATTGTACTGCTTTTTTCAAGCGTACATTTTTAATGAATTCATTACCAGAAAAATTAGTCAAGCTTTTCAATTTACGATACAACTGCATCGTACTCATGTTTAGTTCCCTTTCCAAAAAGGCAATATCTAAAGCAGAATTGGTAATGTTTTCTTCAATAATTCTAACGGCTTTTTCTATAAAATGTTCGTCGGCAGCATTCAAAGTAATTTCCTTTGGATTCAGCTTGGTTTCGGTACTGAATCTTTCTCTTAGGTTTCGTCTGTTTTCTAATAAATTCTTTACTCTTGCTTCTAACAAACTGGCATTGAATGGCTTAGTGATATAATCATCCGCCCCGATTTCAAGTCCTAAAAGTTTGCTTTCATGGCTACTTCTTGACGTAAGAATAATCACAGGAATATGACTGGTACTTTGGTTTGTTTTCAGTGCTTTACAAAGGTCGCCACCAGTCATTTCTGGCATAATCCAGTCGGAAATAATCAAATCAGGTACTTGTTCATTAGCAATTTCCAAAGCTTTTTTCCCATTGTTTGCCTCTAAAATATTGAAATTATTAGCGAATATTTCCTTGATATAATTTCTTAAATCGTCGTTGTCTTCGGCAATTAGCAAAATTGGAGCATCTTTTTTCGGAAGTACCGCTTCGTTCGTTGCAGAAGTACTATTGGTTATTGGCACTAAAATCGGCTGAATTTCATTGGTACTTTCTTGAATCCAACTACTATCAAAGGCATTTTTGTCGATAGGTAAATGTATCGTAAAAGTACTTCCTAAGCCAATTCTGCTACTTACCAATACTTCTCCACGATGCACTTCTATCAATTCTTTACACAATGCCAAGCCTACGCCTGTGCCTACTACTTCTCGTTTGGTATCTTTTTGGTCAACTTGGTAAAAACGATTGAAAACATTTTGTAAATGCTTCCCGTCGATACCAATGCCTGTGTCGGACACTTCGATGATTACTTTCTGGTTATCGGCAGGATTCAACGAAACTTTTACTTTAATCAATCCATTGGCATCCGAAAACTTAAAGGCATTCGACAATAAGTTGGTCACTACTTTTTCAAGAATGTCAGTATCAAAATACGCTAAAATATAAGGTTGAGATGCCTCGAAGCTAAGTTCGATATTTTTTTGTTCCGCCAAACTTCTAAAAGACTCTGTGATTTGTTCTAAAAATTCAACGATGTCGTTCTGAGTAATAGAAGGCGAAAGTTTCCCAGCCTCTAATTTTGAAAGGTCGAGTAACTGATTGATTAATTTTTGTAACTGTTTGGCATTCCGATAAATAGCCTCAGTTCTTTTGCGTTGCGGCTGTGGAATGTCTTTGTTTTCTGTTAAATATTTTTCTAAAGGACTGATAATCAGTGTCAGTGGTGTTCTGAATTCATGTGAAATATTGGTAAAGAAATTAGTTTTCAAGCGGTCTAATTCTTGAATTTGTTCTTTTTCTCTTTCTTGTAATTGAAAATCTAATTTCAAACGTTCTCTGATAAGTACCACTCTTCGTAAAGCATACAAAGCACAACCGATTAGGATTGCATAGAAAGTAAGAGCCCACCAAGTTTTGTACCAAGGCGGTAAAATCGTAATACGAAGTACAGTTTCTGTCTGACTCCACACCCCGTCGTTGTTGGTCGCTTTTACTCTGAACAAATAACTGCCTGCATTTAAGTTGGTATAAATGGCAGACCGCTGTTTGGTTTGATTCCAATAAGTATCAAAACCTTGTAAATAATATTGGTACTGATTGTTTTTGAATTCTTGAAAATCTAAAGCGGTATAATCTATCGAAAAAACATTGTTGTCCGAATTCAAAACCAATTCTTCTGTTTGAGAAATATCTTTTTCGAGAGGTGAATCTTTGTCGCCTACCTCTACCAACTGGTTTGACAAACGAAGTCCAGTAATGTAAACAACAGGAGCTTTGTTACTTTCTGAAAGACTATCAGGATGAAAAATATTGAGTCCTTCTGTGCCACCAAAAAACATTTCGCCTTTGGTATTTTTGGCAAAGGAATTCAATAAAAATTCAGAACCTTGTAAACCATCTGCTTTGGTAAAGCTTTTGAAAGTATGACTATAAGTATTGAATTGAGTAATACCTTGATTGGTCGAAAACCATAAATTATGATGATTGTCTTCTAAAATTCCTTTGATAGTATTGTTTGGCAAACCATTTTCTTTACTGGCAACCCATACTTCAAAGGTTTTGCTTTGTGGATGATACAAATTCAAACCTCCGCCGTTTGTACCAATCCAAATTCTTTTCTGCGAATCTTGAAAAATTCTATTGATTTGGTTCGTACTCAACGCTCCTTGAAAATTGGTCTTTTTGAAGTGAACAATCATTTTCTTTTGAGCATCGTAGCAATAAATGCCATTATTGAAAGTAGCAATCCAAAGAATACCTTTGTCGTCTTCCAGAATAGAATTGATGTGCATTCCCAGCAAAATTCCTTTTTTGTTGAGAACTGGCATATCAGAAAAAGCCCCCGTTTGTTTATTGAAAAGCAAAAGTCCTTCTTCCTGCGTACCAATCCAGTATTGTTTGTCTTTTCTGGACGGAGCAATACAAGTAAGGTGTTTGTTATAGTTTTCGTTGACAGAAGTATAAGCACTGAAACTTCCACTACCTTTTCTTAAAATCCTTAAACCTACTTCCCAAGTAAGAATCAGCAAATCGCCGTCTTTGTCATAAAGTAGGTCGTTTACATCATCATAATTGTTCGTGACGATGCCTTTGTTGAAATAATGTGTAAAAGTATTTTTCTTTCTGTCTAATAAAGTCAGTCCATTATTACTGCCAATCCAAACTCTATTTCCATCACTTTCGCAAGCCACTGCTGTCACTTTATTGCGTAACAAACTATTCGAGTTAGTCGGTTGGTGTTTGTAAAGTGTAAACTTTTTTCTTTGTCGGTAATACACATTCAAACCTGCCTCCCAAGTACTTATCCAAACATTATCATCTCTGTCCACAAAAACACATTGGATAGCGTGTGAACTAAGCCCTGATTCAGAATCTGGATTCGAGCCAATGTAAGTAGGTTGGGCATAGTTTTCATTTTTAATGATAAAAACGCCATTGTCGGTAGCCACCCAAAGTACGCCTTCTTTATCATAGACCAAACTAATAATCATATTTTCATGATTA
Source organism: Arcicella rigui (assembly GCF_034929435.1). Lineage (NCBI taxonomy): Bacteria > Pseudomonadati > Bacteroidota > Cytophagia > Cytophagales > Flectobacillaceae > Arcicella > Arcicella rigui. The sequence continues at coordinate 17,422 of NZ_JAYFUM010000032.1, read as the reverse complement.
TTTTTCAGAGGGTTATACAAAATTTGGGTATAAGCTTTCGTAAGAGGATTGAGCCGATAAAGCCCATTTCCACGAGTACCCAGTAAAATATTGCCTTTGGGGTCTTCTGCAATACAAGTAATTTGATTTTTTCGAGGCGAAAGGTTTTCAATCCGAATGGAATTGGCTTTATCGTTTTTGTCGATATAAGTAATTACGCCATAATGCCCACCCAGCCAAAGTGTTTTCTTTTTGTCTTGATACAAAATCGAAACGTCGTTGGTTGTTAGCAATTCGGTTTCAATCAACCGCCATTTGATGGTATTTTCTTTGTTATCAAAACACAATAAACCATAGCCATAAGTAGAAACCCAGATTTTATTGTCGTCGGTAGCAACGATAGAAGAGACATTCAGTGAGCTAATATTGGTATGGTCGTCGGCGTGGGTAAAATGAATGAAGCCACCTGTATTTTTATCTAATTTGTTTACACCACCGTCCGCAGTACCTACCCACAAATTACCATCGGTATCTTCGGTCATACAAGTAATACTGCTACTGCTGATACTATTTTTTTTATCAGCCGAATGACTGTAAACCTTAAAGTCGTAGCCGTCGTACTTGTTCAATCCGTCTTTAGTGGCAAACCAGATAAAGCCTTTTTTGTCTTGAAAAATCTTTCCAACCGTACTTTGCGACAAACCATCTTGTGTACCAATACGGCTGAATTTCAGTTGTGCCAACGAAGGAGTAAGCCAACTGTGATATATCAACAATATGAGTACAAAGCGTATATTCATCCAATATTAATCTTCCAAACGCAAGATATGAAAATTCTGATAAATTTTTGATTAATTCACCGACTGGTATAGGAGGAAACTCAGTATTCTTTCAAAAGTAAGTAACTCGTCTGGGTTTGCTCCGTTCCGTCTTAAAACATTTCTATGAGTGTTTGATAAGTCCAAAAAACGCTCATCATTCGTTAATCTGGCAGTAATAATCCCTTTGTAACTTCTGTGCGTTTGATTGTACAAATACTTACAAGGGCTTGAAGGTTGTAAGTTAAAGATATTATTAATGGCTTTTAAATTATCTGATTTATTCAAGAAAGGAAAGCCAGTATTTTCTAAAAATTCTTTGATAGCCTCGCAAGTATCTTCTAAATCATTTTCATTGAAAATTTTATACCGAAAATATTTTGCATCATTGAATTTCCCGATTGAAATTACCAAGGTATTTGAATCAGCCCAGTAATCACGGGTATTTCCCAAAAATTGTTGAGCGATTTGTTCTACTTGATGACTTCGGCAACCAATGTTTACCTCCAACCAAATTTCGTCTTGGTAAGCTGTTGCCGTAAAAATTACGTTCTGAAAGCCCGTTAGTGTATTTTTACGAAATTGTTTTTTTTCTGCCAATAAAACAAAATCATAATTCCTAAAAAAGGGTTCAAGCTTTTCGTAAAGAATGGTTTCAAAATGTTTTACAGCCATAATAACACAAAATTGGTTTTGATGAGTACATACAATTTTCCAAAATGCCTTCAAGAAAATTACCTTTTGATAAACTGTTTGACAAAATTGAATCCATTTATCAAATTCGACAAATAAATCTTGTGTTTCTTTGAACAGTATCGAAAAAAATAAAAAACTGTTGGGATAATATACAACACAATTTCTAAGGAAAGGGTTTCTTTTTAAAGGAACGTTCATTAGTACTCCTTCGTAACAATTATGCAAAAAATACTTATTATTTCAGACACTCACAGCTATCTGGACGAACGCCTAATGACACATATAGATTGGTGCGACCAAATTTGGCACGCTGGAGATTGGGGAAATGTAGCTCTTTCTGATACATTAGAAGCCCTAAAACCGATTCAAGGCGTTTATGGGAATATTGACGGTGAAACTTTACGACAAATTTACCCCAAAATCAATCACTTCACTTGCGAAGAACTCAGTATCGGCATGACGCACATCGCTGGAGCTCCATCCAAGTACAAACCTGATGCTTTAGCCTGTTTCAGTATCAAAACACCCGATATTTTTATTTGTGGGCATTCGCATATTTTACAAGTAAAACGAGATTTAGCCCGCAAAGGAATGTTGTTTATCAATCCAGGAGCGGCAGGCACGCATGGTTTTCATACTGTACAAACGGCGATAAAACTCAAGATTGAAGGCAAAAGAATTTTTGAAGTAGAAGTAATAGAAATGCCCAGACGCACTAAAGGCGAAATGTAAATGAAATCGCTACTTCTTTGAATGAAGAGCTTTCTGTACTTTTGTGGAGGTAGATTTATTTGCCTTGCAAAGGATTGTCATAGATTATGATTGACTCAGAAATTTTGAGTATTTTTAAGCAAACAAGCACAAAATATCATGGAAAATTTTCGGATAGAAAGTTTAGAAATCAATAAAATAGGAGCTTTTGAGCATCTAAAAATGGACTTTCCTAAAAAGACTGACCCAGAAAAAGCTGAAATCCATATTTTAACAGGAGAAAATGGAACGGGGAAGAGTACGATTTTGGAGGCATTGGCTGAAATTGGCAAGTATAAAATTGATAATTCAGAACAAAATATACTCTTAAATAAACTTATTGACAACAAAAGCTTAATCAACATAAAAACACATCCTGAAAAGCATTCTACTTCTTTTAGTTTTGAAGATATTTTACAAATTAACATCTCAAAATATTTGATTGGTAAAGATATTCAAACAAGGATTGATAATCGCTTTGGTGTTTCGTTTGCTCTATTTGCTTATTCTGGTTACAGACGAGTAAATTCGTCAAAAATGATTTCCATTGATAAAGTGAATTCTTTATTTCCTGATGCTCTACATGGTGCTTTAAGTTTTGAAAACTCTATTAATACTGATAAACTAACGCAATGGATAGGTTCAGCTATTGCACAAGAAGCATTATCAATTGTAAAAGGAGATTTTGAGCAAGCATCAAGATATAGAAATAATATTAAGTTAATAGAGGAAATTATTGAAGAAATAACGAATGAGCAAGTCAGATTCGACCTCAACGTTAATACAATGCACTTGAACATTATTTTTCATGGGCAAAGAATGGTTTTAACTACGCTACCTGATGGCTTAAAAAGTTTAATTTCTTGGATTGGGGATTTAGTAATGCGTATGTCTAAAATCGGATGGGCTTTTGATGTTCCCATCTTCGACCGCAATTTTATTCTTTTCTTAGACGAAATAGAAGTACATCTTCATCCAGCTTGGCAACGTAAAATTTTGCCTGTTGTACAAAAACTCTTTAAAAATGCTCAGATTTTTATTTCTACACACTCGCCCTTTGTAGTTGGTTCTGTGGACGGTGCTTGGGTGCACAAATTAAAGAAAGAGGGAGCTTATGCCGTTTTGGATGGCGAGCCTGTTTTGTCGGAAGATGCAGAAAGTTATGATACCATTTTAGAAGAGATTTTCGGCATAAAAGAGCGTTTTGGTAATGAGATTGAATCAAAATTAGATAGATTTAGAAAAATCACTAAAGAAATTTTGAAAGGAAATGAAGAAAATTTAGAAGAATGGAATGCTATCATTACTTTCTTCCAAAATCAAAATCGTCCTGATGAAATCATGGCTGTCATTGCTCCACAAGTACATCAAATTAACAGAATACGTAAACAAGTTATCGCCTAAATTTCCAATGTTTAAAATAACTCGACACCCAACTTCAGAACCTCAGTTTTTACAAGAAAAAGGCAAAGAGTGGACCGAAAAATTTATCGACGCTCGAAAAACAAATAAAAAACATAAACACTCGTGGAAAATTAAGAATATTAATTACCATGATGAAATAATAGAGACTCTTAAAACATTGACCCACGAACACTGTTCGTACTGTGATAAATATCCTCTTGATGCAAGAGCTAAAACAGACCTTCAAATAGACCACTTCAAACCAGTAAGCAGGCACGAAGAATTAGCTTACGAGTGGACAAACCTTTATTTGTCTTGTGCTGCATGTAATAAATCAAAATTAGCACAATACAGCGATTTGATTTTAAGACCAGATGCTGAGGACTATCATCCAAACGATTATTTTTTCTTTGATACAAGTACAGGAGAAATTTTGGTCAATGAACGTAAAGGAAAAGCATATACTGAACGAGCGAAAGAAACTATTGAAGTATTTAAACTCAACGATAAATCTATCGTTAAAATGAGATTAATAGCTATTAGAAACTTTAAAAAAGAGGAAGAGTTTGATATAAACGATTATGGATACCGAAACTTTATTGAAGAACTCCTATACTTTTATAAATAAATGTCAACAGAAAAACCAACCCCTTCATTCTTACTACGCCAAAAGTTTCCTTTTGAACCGACCAATGGTCAAATCGAACTTTTCTTGAAAATGGATAAATTTATCCCTAATCAAGATGATTTTGGGCCTTTATGTTTTTTGTTAAAAGGCTACGCTGGTACTGGTAAAACTACGGTTTTGAGTACCATTATGAAAGTATTGCCCAAATTTGGCTATAAGGCTATCCTCCTCGCTCCTACTGGTCGTGCGGCAAAAGTGATGAGTAATTACTCTAAAACTAAAGCCTTAACGATTCATAAGAAGATTTACCGACAAGTTGCTAATCAGTTTACAGGTAGTTTAGAGTTTCAGTTGCAAAATAATTATGCCACTAAAACGATTTTTATCATTGACGAAGCTTCGATGATTTCGGATGATGCCGAATTTGGCACGCCAGGACTATTGACAGATTTGATGAAATTCATTTTTTCGCATCCTGAATTAGACTATAATTTCAATAAAGTGATTTTTGTAGGCGATACTGCCCAATTGCCTCCTGTGGGCAAATTGATGTCGCCTGCTTTGGAAAAAGGCTACATGGAAGGACAGTTCCATTTGGGTGTAATGGAACAAGTACTTACCGAAGTGATGCGTCAGGATGCGGATTCTGGTATTTTGTTTAATGCGACCAATCTGCGAGATATTTTGAAAGATGAAAAACCGCAAATCAGTTTTAATACTAAAGGTTTTAAAGATTTCTATAAAATGACGGGCGAAAAACTGGAAGATGGTTTGAACTACGCATATCGAAAATTTGGTAGAGAAAACACTATCATTCTCACTCGCTCCAACAAAACAGCCGTACAGTACAACCGATACATTCGTCAACAAATATTTTCGATGGAGGATGAATTATCGGCTGGCGATTTATTGATGATTGTCCGAAACAACTATCATTGGCTTGGCGAAGATTCACCTGCGGGCTTTTTGGCAAATGGCGATTTTGTAGAAGTAATGAAAATTAGGGGTATTGAAGAGATGCACGGGTTTAGATTTGCTACCCTTACGCTTCGTTTGCTCGACTACGAAGAACATCCGCATATCGAAGCCAAAGTAATGTTGAGTACACTCTATACCAACACGCCTGCGATGTCTAAAGATGAAAACAAAGCCCTTTATGACTCTGTTTCGGCAGACTACGAGCATATTGCCAGCAAAAAACTAAGAAATGAGGAAATCAGAAAAGACCCCTATTTGAACGCCTTGCAAGTAAAATTTGCTTACGCTCTTACTTGTCATAAATCACAAGGTGGGCAATGGAATGCTGTTTTTATAGAACAAGGATATTTGACTGACGAAAATATCAACGAAGACTTTATCAGATGGCTTTACACGGCTGTCACCCGTGCAACCCATGAAGTGTTTTTATTGAATTTTCACAATGATTTTTTTGATTAGGAGCTTTTTTGTGGGCTGTGAGCCTTGAGCTATGAGCTTTGAGCTATCAGTATTGAGCCGTGAGCTGTGAGCATTGAGCTATCAGTCTTGTGTCTTTAGTCTTTTAGTCTCCAAGTCAAAAATCCCAAAGCTCATAGCTGATAGCTCAAAGCTGACAACTAAACATCACTTTCGTAAAAGTACTTTTTCAATACATATCGGATAGAATAATATGAATTAATCAAAGCTGTATGAATTTGTTTTCTGTCCATCCATTCCAACTTTTCAATATCTTCTTCAAACTGTGGTTTCATGTTAGAATCATCTAATAATTCCATCGAATACCACTTAGTTTGTTTCAAAATTGCTTCGTTTTTGTGCGTATAAGTATGATAAGTTGTGCAAATTTTCTCTTCCAATTTGGCTTTCACATTACATTCCTCTTCTACTTCACGCACAGCAGCTACTTTGAAGGATTCGCCTTTATCAAGCTTACCTTTTGGTAAATCCCATTTTTTTAAGCGATACATCATCAAAACTTTTCCATGTTCATTTCTCACCACACCACCAGCTGCTTTTACCACTTTATACTGTGATTTAATTTGGTCTTCGGTAGCTTCCTTGTTTTCAGAAACCAGTGTGATAGATTGTAAATGAGGAAGATTCTCGTTTTTAAGAATCGTAAACAAACGAGAAATAGTTGGGGACAACACATTGATAATCAAGACGTGTCCTTTTAAATTATTGACTTTAATTACTTCTAACTGAGCGTCTATCAAGTGATCAAATTCAGTGGTTGTAAGTGCTTGGGCTTTCTTTTTCCCAACGACTTTAATTAGTCTTTCATTAATGAAAATTATCATTTTTTGTTTTGATTGTTCCTTGTTGATTTGCCCTGTTACAGAAATGAATATGTATATTTCATCGTAAAATTAAACTTTTGTTACGAAACATTACTGAGAGTTTTTAATTTTGCTGTCAGATTTAACAAAAACTATCAAATGGCACAACCAACTCTTGCAGAAACCGTAGCCTCAATGCTACTCGAAGTCAAAGCTGTTAGGCTAAGTCCAGACCAACCATTCAAATGGGCATCAGGCTGGAATTCACCTATTTATTGTGATAACAGAATCACTCTTTCTTTTCCTAAAGTGCGTACTGCTATCAAAAACGGGCTTGCCTCGGCTGTTCAAGCTTATTGGGGAGATGTTGATATTATTGCTGGTGTGGCTACTGCTGGTATTCCACAAGGTGCATTAGTCGCTGATTGGCTCGACCTTCCCTTCTGTTATGTTCGTCCTGAACCTAAAAAACACGGAATGGGCAATCAAATTGAAGGACAATTAAAACCCGGACAAAAAGTAGTTTTAATTGAAGATTTGATTTCAACAGGCGGAAGTTCATTAAAAGCCGTAGATGCTCTTCGTGAAGCTGGAGCAAATGTGCTTGGAATGGTTTCTATTTTTACTTACGGTTTTGAAATTGCAGATAAAAACTTCGCTGAAAAAAACCTTAAAGTTTATACATTAAGTAATTATGAAACACTTATCAAAGAAGCTGTTGCTAAAAACTATGTTTCTGAAAGTCAATTAATTACTTTACAAGAATGGAGACATAATCCTTCTGAATGGAAAGCAAATTAGTATCGCCAAATTTTTAAGAATTTAATTATTAAAGCCTTGCAGTTGCCTTACAAAAAAGGTTATGGCAAGGCTTTGATAATTAAAACTATTATGAGTACGAATAAAAGCTAAAATCTGATTGCCGAAATCTGAAACCAGATTGCTCATAGCTTTAAAGATTAATCCTTATTTTTGCACCTTAAAACCAATTAAAAATGCTTACTCCAAAATCTCAAGGATATTTTTTTCCTGCCGAATGGCATCCACACGTAGCAACTTGGCTTACTTTCCCACATAACGACCACTCTTGGCAAGGTGACAAATTAGCCAAAATGTATCCTCAATACTTCAATTTTATCAAGGCGATTACTCAGGGTGAAAAGGTTTGTTTGAACGTAAATGATGAAAAATTACAGTCCTTTATTTTGAATGAATTACCCAAGTATGGTATTGATGAAACGCAAATTGAAATATTAATCAACCCAACGAATGATGCTTGGTGTAGAGACCACGGCCCTGCATTCTTGATTAATCCCGAAACTAAACAGCGTATGATTGTAAATTGGGGTTATAATGCTTGGGGCGGAAAATACCCTCCTTATGACGATGACAATAATTTGCCGAATAAAATTGCTGAATATCGTGGCTTGAATGCCGTTACTCCTGACATTATTATGGAAGGTGGTTCAGTAGAATTTAATGGAGCTGGTACGGTATTGACAAGCCGCTCGTGTTTATTGAATCCAAACAGAAATCCGCATTTAAACCAAGCTCAGATAGAACAATACTTGTGCGACTACTACGGACAAGAACAAGTACTCTGGGTAAATGATGGTATCGTGGGTGATGATACCGACGGTCATGTGGACGATACGGTGCGTTTTGTAAATGCTGATACCGTAGTGGCAGCAGTAGAGTATGATAAAAATGATGATAACTACGAAGTACTGAACGATAATTTACAGTTGCTCAAGCAAATGCGTTTGGTAAATGGCAAACAATTGAATGTAGTAGAGTTGCCAATGCCTTCGGCAGTAGTGATTGATGAATTCAGAACGCCTGGCTCTTATGCTAATTTCTTGATTACCAACGCTTCGGTAATCGTCCCGACTTATCAATGCAAAAATGATGACATTGCTTTAGATATTCTTTCTGGGCTTTTTAAAGACCGTCCAGTAATAGGTTTAGATGCCACAGATATTATTTGGGGACAAGGCAGTTTCCACTGTTTATCTCAGCAAGAACCTGCGGTTTAGTGTTATCAACCTACTGATTTAAAAGTTTTATGCCTTTAGGATAGTATCTAACTATTGAATTTATCCTTGTCAAGATTTATAATATGACAAGGATAAATTTATGCTCGCTTTTACTTCAAACCTTCTCAATATAAAATCTGCAAAAAATTAATTGTTTTACGATTCTGAGAAAAGATAAACCGTATTTTTGTCAGACACATTAAACTCTAAGCATTCATGTATAAAGTCCTACGAACACTTATCTTCTTTTTTTACACTTTTAGTTTTTCTACTACTCATGCCCAACAGTGGAAGGCTTATAGTTCATTTTCTCAAGCCAATTGTTTTTTTTTAGCCCAAGATTCGACCTTGTGGATTGGAACAGATGGTGGTATTTTGCACTATAATAAAGATTATCAACTTCTTGCTTCTTATAATCAGAATAATGGTTTAGATAGTACTATTACTTCTATTACTCAGGATGTTCAAGGGAATATTTGGGCTTGCTACTATGATGATGAACCCTTTAATAGATATTCTAAAACATTTATTTTTGATGGTAATTTTTGGATAAGCAATCAAGACTTAGATAGAAAACTTATTACAGATAGTCCACTTTTGTTTTGTGCTAAAGATGAGAGTTTATGGATAAGCTATGATAAAGCAAGTAAATTTGTAGAGGTAGGAAAAGATACAATATACACCTCTTACGACTGGGTAAATAGAGGGATAACTTCATTTAATAATAAAAGACTTTTAGTCGATTCCAAAGGGCATTTCTGGATAAGAATTGGAACATCTTTTTGGTTTTTTGATGGAAAGAAATGGACAAAATATGATAGTAGCAATAGTGCTCTTCCCAATAACTATGGACACAATAATTACTTTGCAGACAAAAATGACGTTATAGATAAAGATGATAATATATATTTTACAACTTATAATGGAATTTATAAGTTTAATATTCTCACTAAAGCCTGTAGTTTTATTCCTTTGGGATTTCCAAGGTCACTCTATGTAACAAAAAACAATAAGGTTTTAGTAGGACAATATCCACTTTACCAATTAGATGGAGATAAACTTTCTGTATTGGTCTCTGATGTTTATACAATCAATATTTATGAAGATTTTCGAGGAAATTTACTTTTAGGAAGTTATCCTCAACTAAATATATTTGATGGCAATACACTAAAAGATTTTCCTTTACCCAAAAACAATCTTTCCAGCAATGTAATTTCTAAAATTGTATCAGATACAAAAAATAATATATTGATTCAACCTTATTCAATGGATATTCAATATTTAAAGAATACAAATGATGAAGTTATTGATATTACCGACAATGGATATACCATAGCCCAAGGCGAAGGAGATGATTTGTGGGTAAGCGAACGCACTTCACTTACTCAAATAAAACAAGACAATGGTTTAAAATTAATAAAACACCCTTTGTTGGGTGTTGAATACGGTGTTGAAAAAATTGTAAAAGATAAAAATCAGCATATTTGGGCGTGGGACTATCAATATTCTTGGTCAACCAATCGCTACCAATACTATTTATTTTACTATGACAAAAGTAAATGGACATCATTTGTGTTTGATAATGATATTATAGACATTGCAGCGAGTCCTAATGGGGGGCTTTGTATTCTTAGTTCCAAAGGTTTCTTTACGCACGATGGCCTAAGTTTAAAAACCAGTAATTATACGAAAATACCTTCTAATATTTCAAGAATAGTGAATGATAATAATGTAGGTTTATATCTTATTACTTATAACAATAAAAATTACGAGGGCGAAATCTATCATTTGGTTGGGAATACCTTTGAGAAAGTACAAACTCCTGATGAGTTTAAAATATCAACAGGGTACTATTCCAATAACGATTTTATGATTGATTCAAAAGGTAGTTTTTGGAGTGTAGGAAATAAAATACAAAGATATGATGGTAAAACGCTCACTACTTTTAATAGTCCATTTCCACTATCCTATACTCATGCAATCCATGAATCTAAAGATGGTAAAATTTGGTTGGGGAGTTATACAGGACTTACATCACTTACGTTGGATTGTAAAAACCCTTTACCTAAATCCCTTCGTACTGAAAAGACAGAAGTGTTTGGAACTAAAGAAACCCAATTGTCTGTCAATGAGAGTTCTGCCAGCAGTTTTGCTTGGCAAATCAGTAAAGATAAAGGTACTACTTGGCGAGCTATCACCAATTTTGATTCCACTTATTCGGGGCATCGAACTAATAAATTAATAGTAAATCAAGCTAAACTTGGTAATAATAATATTGTCTATCGCTGTTTAGTCAATGGCGAATGTAACAGTGTATTGTCGGATACCATAAGTATTCAAGCCAAACAATGTGAATTACCACAAACCACGCTTCAACCCACCGCACAATCGACCACAGAAAAAAGTTCAGCTCAATTTGTTGTCAATGTTTCAGGTACATCAGCTTACCAATGGCAAGTAAGTACGGATAAAGGTATTACTTGGAACATGATTTCAAGTAGCGACACTTTATATCGAGGACAACAAAGTAATGTGTTAAATATTGTGTCCGCCAATCTTTCTCAAAATACTTATCAATTTCGCTGTGAGATAAAGAACAATTGTTATACGCTATACAGTAATGCTGCACCTTTAGAAGTAACAATGATTTTGGGACTTGATAATTTCGAGCGAACGGTACAGGCTTACCCCAACCCCGCCAATGATAAAATTTATGTAAAAGTACCTGCCAAATCCTACACATTGACTTTAGTAGATAGTAATGGTTCAACAGTCAAACAAGTATCAAATCAAGATTATATCAATGTAAAAGATGTATCAAATGGTTTTTACTTATTGTTAATCGAAAGTGGAAAAGAACGACAAAATATTAAAGTGCAGGTTGTGAAGTAGGAGTAAAAAACTATCTATGCATCAAGAAAAAATACAATTAAACGCTAAATAATCATGTACAAAGTCCTACGAACACTTATCTTCTTTTTTTACACTTTTAGTTTTTCTACTACTCATGCCCAACAGTGGAAGGCTTATAGTTCATTTTCTCAAGCCAATTGTTTTTTTGCAGCCCAAGATTCGACCTTGTGGATTGGAACAGATGGTGGTATTTTGCACTATAATAAAGATTATCAACTTCTTGCTTCCTATAATCAAAATAATGGTTTAGATAGTACTATTACTTCTATTACTCAGGATGTTCAAGGGAATATTTGGGCTTGCTACTATGACGATGAACCCTTTAATAGATATTCTAAAACATTTATTTTTGATGGAAGTACTTGGATAAGTCACCAAAACTTAGGAAAGGCATTTATAACAGATAAGCCACTTTTATTTTATGCAAAAGATGGTAGTGAATGGATTAGTTATGATAAAGGAAGGAAATTTATTCAAGTAGGGAAAGATTCTGTATATACTTCTTATGACTGGGAGAAGAATGGAATAAATTATTTTAACAATAAAAGTCTTATAGTAGATTCCAAAGGAAATTTTTGGATAAAAAATGGAAATTCCCTACTGAGTTTTGACGGTAAGAAATGGAATAAATATGATTATAACAATAGTTCTCTTCCAAATACATCCTTTTTCAAAGATGCAGTCATAGACCAAAATGATAATATTTTTTTATCAAACAATAGTGGAATTTACAGGTTTAACATCCTCATTAAAACTGTTAAATTTATTTCCATTGAATATGTTCAATCTCTTTTCGTAACCAAAGATAATAAGGTTTTAGTCGCTTCTATGGGTGGTATACATCCTGCATTGTACCAATTGGAGGGAGATAACCTCTCTACAATTACTATTATTTATTCAGCCGGTATTATCAGTATTTATGAAGATTTCCGAAGAAATTTACTTATAGGAAGTTATAATCAAATAGGTTTATTTGATGGTAATAGTTTAAAAAAGTTATCCCTACCCAAAAATAATCTTTCCAGCAATATTGTTTCTAAAATTATATCAGATACAAAAAATAATATCTTGATTCAACCTTATTATTTTGATAAAATTCAATACTTAAAGAATACAAGTGGAGAAGCTATAGATATTGCCTATTACGGATTTACCATTGCCCAAGGCGAAGGAGATGATTTATGGGTAAGCCAACAAAATATACTTACTCAAATAAAACAAGACAATGGTTTAAAATTAATAGAACACCCTTTGGATATAAAATATGGTATTGAAAAAATTGTCAAAGATAAAAATCAGCATATTTGGGCGTGGGACAATCAATATTATTGGTCAACCAATCGCTACCAAAACATTTTATTTTACTATGACAAAAGTAAATGGACGACATTTGTGTTTGATAATGATATTATAGACATTGCAGCGAGTCCTAATGGGGGGCTTTGTATTCTTAGTTCCAAAGGTTTCTTTACGCACGATGGCCTAAGTTTAAAAACCAGTAACTATACGAATATACCTTCTAATATTTCAAGAATAGTGAATGATAATAATGTAGGTTTATATCTTATTACTTATAACAATAAAAATTACGAGGGCGAAATCTATCATTTGGTTGGGAATACCTTTGAGAAAGTACAAACTCCTGATGAGTTTAAAATATCAACAGGCTACTATTCCAATAATGATTTTATGATAGATTCAAAAGGTAGTTTTTGGAGTGTAGGAAATAAAATACAAAGATATGATGGTAAAACGCTCACTACTTTTAATAGTCCATTTCCACTATCCTATACTCATGCAATCCATGAATCTAAAGATGGTAAAATTTGGTTGGGGAGTTATACAGGACTTACATCACTTACGTTGGATTGTAAAAACCCTTTACCTAAATCCCTTCGTACTGAAAAGACAGAAGTGTTTGGAACTAAAGAAACCCAATTGTCTGTCAATGAGAGTTCTGCCAGCAGTTTTGCTTGGCAAATCAGTAAAGATAAAGGTACTACTTGGCGAGCTATCACCAATTTTGATTCCACTTATTCGGGGCATCGAACTAATAAATTAATAGTAAATCAAGCTAAACTTGATAATAATAATATTGTCTATCGCTGTTTAGTCAATGGCGAATGTAACAGTGTATTGTCGGATACCATAAGTATTCAAGCCAAACAATGTGAATTACCACAAACCACGCTTCAACCCACCGCACAATCTACCACAGAAAAAAGTTCAGCTCAATTTGTTGTCAATGTTTCAGGCACATCAGCTTACCAATGGCAAGTAAGTACGGATAAAGGTATTACTTGGAACATGATTGCAAGTAGCGACACTTTATATCGAGGACAACAAAGTAATGTGTTAAATATTGTGTCCGCCAATCTTTCTCAAAATACTTATCAATACCGTTGTGAGCTAAAGAACGATTGTTACACGCTATACAGTAATGCTGCACCTTTAGAAGTAACAATGATTTTGGGACTTGATAATTTCGAACGGACAGTACAGGCTTACCCCAACCCCGCCAATGATAAAATTTATGTAAAAGTACCTGCCAAATCCTACACATTGACTTTAGTAGATAGTAATGGTTCAACAGTCAAACAAGTATCAAATCAAGATTATATCAATGTAAAAGATGTATCAAATGGTTTTTACTTATTGTTAATCGAAAGTGGAAAAGAACGACAAAATATTAAAGTGCAGGTCGTGAGATAACCGTAGCACGAGTTTCCAACTCGTATAAAAATGATGATAACTAAAAAAGGCACAGTAAATCATATAAGAGTTTTATTGTATGGTGAGCCTTTATCCGAAAAAATCAAAATCAGTTTTTCCAATAATACATACTTTGGTACTATTCCGCTTTCTTTTAATTATAACTGTAGTTGGAAGGTAGAACACTCATGTACTCATTGCCAACAGAAAGTTAGTTTTGGTTTATACTATGATTCAACGAAGTCTAATCATGCACAATTAAGCTACAATAAAATAGAGTATTTATGTTCAAAATACTTTACAACTTCATTTTTAGAAGAATTCCCATTGTTATTTAATTCAACTTCGGTAAAGGAGTTTCAAGGTGATTTTTTTATTATATCGAATGATATTTTTAGAGAAGAATATCCTGTTACATCCTCAATTGAGCCTATTTATTATACTTGTCTCAATTGTGATACTGAATACTTATGCAGATTTAGACAAGGTTTTCTAATTGAACCAGACCCACAATATACATCAGGAATGTTAGGCAAAATATTTATAGATGAAATCATTCAAGTAGTAACCAATGACAATAAAAAGGTAGCTGATTTGGTGAAAGTTCATTTAAAATGAAGTTTTTCGACTTTTATGACGAACAAATGTTAATAGTTTTCTTCTAAAAAATACTAAAATGAAGCTTATAGAAAACATACTCTTGATAGTTAATTCCAATGATTCAACTATGGAGAAAATCAAAAAACTGGGAATTATTAATACTACGATTGGTAATACTTATTTTATTAATCCATCATTTGAAGATTGTAAATTTTTAAGCTGTACCGTAGTAACTGGAGAAATTACTAAAATAGGAATTACATTATGTGAAAAACTAAGCCTTTATCAAATCAGCAATAAGCTTGAAGTAATGCCAATTGTCAAATATAATTTTTATGATGAAGTTAGTGTTTTTAATTTTCCAAAAAAGAATTATCATATATCCATTAGCATAAAAGGATATTATGAAAGTAAAGATGAGTGCTATTTTATTAATGACAAAGCTATTTCCTTGAAGGATATTTTTTTTGATGAATTGGACATAATACCTACTTTGAGGTAGTTCCAGCTAATTTCTTAACCAAATACTAAACACTATGGAAATAACCTTCACATACATTAAACTATTGAAGTTTAATTTGGAGTATTTAATCAAATGCCTTGAAGAATTAGAAAGCATAACAAAATTTTCTTCTTTGTTGAAATCTCGTGCATCCGACATTGTCGATTATTCAATTGAGAGTTTTTTTAAGAAATAAAACCCCCGAAAATCTAAGTTGGATAATGGAAGCAACCAGAACTTTTACACGATTTTATCCTGAAAATATTTATAATAGCAATGTTGAATTATTGGATGAAGAAATTAACAGACTATATTTATTTGATAGTAAAGATAAGCAATGAAATAAGTAATTCTTATAAGGCTTAAATGCATTCATTGGGCTAATTCCTCCATTGAAAAGAAAAATAAATATTGGGTTCAAACTTATTTTAAAGTAAAAAATCAAACATTATAACCATGATAGAGACAATAAAAGAAAAGATGTTTAGACTAATTAGTCTTTATCATTCTACCTATTCTGACTTGTTAAGTCAATGTAATTATCAAGAGACCTCTATTCTTCTGGATCGTTTAGACAGCGAAAATTCAGAATTTCCACTTAGTCCAGTTATTAAGGTAGTTTGGAGAAACAATCAAATTAAGCAGTCCTTTATTTTTAGATTATATGATAATTTCATTTGTGACTTTGAAATACTAAATGAAGTAACTCATAAAAAAGTCTCCATAAATGATTTTATAAAGAATAGAAAATTCAAAGATTTAGAAATGTATTTAATGGAGGGAAACATAAATGATAAATATCATACATATCTAATTGAAGTATTAAATATGATAAAATCGACTGATTTACTTTATATTTTAAAAGGAGAGAAATGGATTGATATTCCTTTTGATTGGCAAGGTCATAAATAAGTATTTTAACTGATTGGTATTTGTTTTTAACACAAATAAAAACCAAATAAAGCATGAAAGAAGAGCTAAAAAATCAAGCATTAAAATTCAAAAATTCTCCAGAGGGAAGTTTGAGTAAAAAAACTTACGATAGAGCTTATTTGCCTTTCCAAACTTATTTGGATAAGTATTATAAAGACGTGAATCTGAACTCATGGAATTATATCAATGAGAAATTTATTTTACCAATTTTTGATAATTCCGATTTCAATGTCTATTTAGCTTTTTTGAAAAAGACAAGACCTAATTTTTTACCTAATCAAGATAAAGCATTACTTTTTGCAGCTTCAATAAAGCATGATGACCGATTCAAAGAAGATTTTAAACTATTTTTTGCTTTTTTATATTCAATAGACTTTTACCAAGATTTATCATTTGAAGAATGGTTGAATGTTAAATATTGGAAACATCCGTGGTTTGTCGATAATGATGACATTACTATTTTGGAGATTTTAAAATATCAAAATGCTGAAAACTATCTTAGGGTGTTATTTGCTAATCTATCTATTTTTGAATCCTTCTAAACCATCTAACTAATACAAAACATCACTCCAAAATGACAAACAAGACACTTTTCAAAAAGAAATGTCGTAGATACTTATCCTTTTTTGAGGAAATGGAAGACTTTGAGGCTTTAGTACATGAAAATGGCATTGCTTACACTAAGGTGAGAGAAGAAGGTTTGACAACTACTGATTTATACTTTCATTCTCATAGTTTGCCATTTAAAATCAGAACTTTGATACTTAAAAAAAGTATCCCATTAGTAGAAAAGATAGTTCAAGAAGTAGTAGAAAAGAAGCCTGCAATGGAGCAACATACTATCAGAACTCATTTTGTAAGCTCAACTAAAAGCTCTCCTTTTTTGGCACTTCCTAAAGAAATGCTTGATGTTGCCAATGAAGTAATAGTTCTACAAGAATCAGACATTGAGGCTGCTGCGACTATCATCAAAGAATACTTTTATAGTAAAGAGACACAAGATTTTTTGAACTAGAAACCAGTAGCCTCTTCAGTAAAATATTGGAAGATACAGGTATTGATGTTTGGGAAGTTTTAGGCTTTCCTTGAAAATTGTTTTTCAATATTCATTTATAATAAAATCCACTCATGTTGTGGGTGGATTTTTCATTTCATTTGATGCGATTTATTTGAAAAATACAATTTTATTCACA
>NZ_JAYFUM010000031.1:0-73900 GCF_034929435.1 Arcicella rigui | reverse complement strand
TAATTTACCGATTTGGACTTGTGATTATTCAAAAAACATCAACCCAAATCAAACTATTTTACAATTTTGATTACTTTAACTTGTTTAAAAATCAGGGCAACCTATTTTAGGCAAGGACATGAGTTGTGAATGTTGAGTTTTTTGAGTGCTTAATGTTGAGTTTTTTGAGTGCTTAATGAGGAGTTTTTTTGAGTTTGTAATCAGAATATTATTCCTCATTCAACACTCACAACTCAGCACTTCAATCATTCAGCATTCAGCATTCAAAACTCTAAACTCAAAGCTTATGGTTTAAATTTCTCATAAACTTCTTTGCCAGTATTCACATCTTTTCCCCAAAGCTCTACATGGATGACCGATGGCATCATGCCACTTTCGTCCACATTCACGAATACTCTTTTAAGAATTTGCATTTTTCCATTAATCGGAAACAAAGCTACTGGTTCTCCTTGTGGGGTAAGTTTTACCACAAATTTTCTTTTGCGGTATGCCAAGAAGTGTCCGTCATAGCTGCCTTTTTCTCCTGCTACTTCTTTGGTATAAAGTCCATAAGCAAGAGTCCGCTGAATGGTAGATAATTCTTGTTTTCTACCATCTTCCGAGTAGCGAATCCAATAAGTATGTACGGGATTTTTGGGATTTAGCTTTTTGTCGGCAGTTAAATTAGCATCGTAAACGACTGCACTGGCATTTGAACTTCGCTGAATGTAAAACAAGCGGATGTCTGTTTCAGGAGGAGTCGGGAAGGTTTCACCCGAAGCTACTGTTTTGTTTTTTTGAGCTAAACTATTGAAAAATAATAGAATAGATAAAATGAGAGTTGTTTTTAAAAATCGCATTTATGTATAATAGAAAATCTTCTTATGGGTTTTACAACGTAAATACATAAGAAAACAAACTGTTGAATGGTATTATTGAATGCCTGTTATTTGTTCCTTTTGAGGAGTTCAAGTTTAACAAAGATTTCTCCTGTTTTTGTTCCAATTTAGAGGCTCTTGTTGTAATTTTCCACGAAGGTATTTATTTTTTATGGCTTAATAATCATTCAAATTAGTAAACGGTCATTTATTAATATTTTCTTAAAAATTGAATACTTCAACACAAACTAATTTTTGCACTTTTAGGATAAAGCCTCATAAACATTAGCGGAATAAAGAATTAACTTAATTTTGTATCTTACAATGAAGGAAGTGCTTTAGGCAATAAGCAAATTATAAAACCCTTCTATCATGAAAAAATAAACATTGTGAAAATGCCTACGGCTTACAGCCTATTGCATAAAATTAACAAAACATGAATATTCTCATTATTGAAGATGACGAACGAATAGCCTCTTTAGTAAAACGAGGATTAGAAGAAAATGATTATACCGTAACACTTGCCTACGATGGCATGATGGGGCGAAAACTGGCTTTACAAAACGACTATGATTTAATAATTACAGATATAATTTTACCAAAACTCAGCGGACTTGAACTTTGTAAAGACATCCGTACTGCCAAACCTGATACTTTGATTATTATGCTTACGGCTTTGGGAACTACCGACGACAAGGTAGAAGGCTTTGACGCAGGTGCAGACGATTACTTGGTAAAACCTTTTGATTTTAGAGAACTTCACGTCAGGATTAGGGCTTTGACAAAACGCCAAAATGTCCATAGCAATACACAAGGTTTTGTATTGAAGTACGCCAATTTAGAACTCAACAACCGTACTAAAACCGTAAATCGCTCGGGAAAGGAAATAAGCCTTACGCCAAAAGAATTTAAACTGCTGGAATACATGATGCAAAATGCAGAAAGAATCCTGAGCAGAACTGAAATTGCTGATAAAGTTTGGGATACACATTTTGATACAGGGACAAATTTTATAGATGTGTATATCAATTACTTACGTAAAAAAATTGATAAAGATTTTGAACCCAAACTCATTCATACAAAATCGGGAATGGGTTTTATTTTCAAGGAAGAATGACCATCAGAGAAAGACTAAGTTTACTTTTTACCTTACTCACAGCCGCTATCTTGATGATATTTGCGGCTTTGGTGTATTATTCTGCCTATCAAAACCGTGAAACAGAATTCTATAATCGCCTGAAAAAAGAAGGAATTACCAAAGCCAATCTTTATTTTACGGCAAAAGTAGAGGCTGACATTTTACAAAAAATCTATAAAAACAATCGTGAAACCATTAATGAAGTAGAAGTAGCTATTTATGATACTGATTTCAACTTGCATTACCACGATGCCTTAGATATAGATTTGGTGAAAGAAAACCAACAAATGATGGACGAAGTAAAGAAAAGACATCAAATTAGGTTTTACCAAGGTCGTTGGCAAGTAATTGGCATGTTGTTTCCTGTTGAAAATAAAAATTATATCATCATTGCGGCGGCTTATGACCAGTATGGATATAAAAAATTAGACAATCTCCGAAATACCATTTTAATAATTTTTGTTTGCTCGATACTCTTCATTTATGCAGCGGGTAGGTTTTTCTCTAAAAAAGCCTTGCTACCTGTAAGTGTAATTGTGAATAAAGTAAAGAAAATAACCGCTTCTAATCTTGATTTACGACTAAGTAACATTCAGGGGAAAGATGAATTGGCGGAACTGTCAAGTACTTTTAATGAAATGCTCGACCGTTTGGAGAAATCGTTTGATGCCCAAAAGCAATTTGTTTCAAACATTTCGCATGAACTTCGTACTCCTTTGGCTTCGATAATTACAGAATTGGAGTTGTCGAAGAACAGAGAAAGAAGTATTGCAGAATATCAAGAAGTAATTCAAAATACGCTAAATGATGCCCAAAAGCTTGCTCGACTTGCTACCAGTCTGTTAGATTTTGCCAAAGCCAGTTATGACCTTTCGGAAATTTCCTTTCGTGAAACTCGTTTAGACGAAGTGCTTTTGGATGCCCGTCACCAAGTACAACGCCAAAATCCTACTTATTTAGTGGATATTTTGTATGAAAATGAAGTAGAAAACGACGATGAAATTTCTATTAATGGCAACGAGTATTTGTTGAAAGTAGCCTTTGCTAATCTTATCGAAAATGCTTGTAAGTTTTCTGATAATCAAAAATGTACAGTGTCAATTTCTGTACAAAATCAACACATACGCCTATACTTTGTGGATGAAGGAATTGGCATTGCCGACGAAGAACTTTCGCAGATTTTTACGCCATTTTTCAGAGGGAAAAATAAAAAATATACCAATGGCAACGGCATAGGTCTTTCGCTTACTCAGAAAATTGTAAAACTCCATAATGGCGAAATTTCAGTGGCTTCAACAGTAGGGGAGGGAACTACTTTCAAACTTTCATTTTCGCATCTTTGAGACGGGTTTCCAACTCATGTATTTTTGACGGGTTGGAAACCCGTTTTACTTTCTAATGATTTTCTAATAATTTTCTAAAAGCTCTCTAACTGCCTTTCTCCGCCCAATCTCCCACCTTTGTAAGCACAAACAAAGACTTACAAGACGATGCGGCTCAGATACATTTTATCCATCCTTACGCTTGTTATGCTTATGTATAAAACTTCTTCGGCACAAGAAATTTATACTTTACAAAAAGCATTACAAACAGCAAAAGCAAATAACCCTTTGCTGAATACCCAACAGCTTAATGTTGGTATTAGCGAAGCGGATATAGTTACGGCACAATTGCGTCCTAACCCCAATTTGAATAATCAGACACTTTTACTTACTCGTTCGGCTTCGTATCCCAACAATAGCGATTGGTACAATGCACAAAACCGACAAGTATGGTGGCAGTTGACGAAAGTAATTCAGTTGCCTTCGCAGCGTCAGGCTAAAATTGATTTGGCACAAAAAAATACACAGCTTTCACAAAAAGCCTTTGGCGAAACTGAAAGAAGTGTTTTGCAAGACGTAGCCTTGAAATGGTTGGATGTTTGGACGGCTCGCAAGCAATTGGATATTTTGCAGATAGCGAAAACCAATACAGATAGTTTGGTGAGCATCAATAAAATCAGGTTAGGCAAAGAAGTAATTACTTCAACAGACCTTACTCGTACAGCTTTGTTGGCAAATCAGTATGCTTTGCAGTTGAAATCGAATGAGCAAATTTATCAAAACGAGTTATTGAACCTCAAATTTATGCTCGGAACACAAGACCGCATCGACATTGACACAAAAGATGATTTTACTTATGTTTTTTCTACGCAATTAGATTCGCTCTTGCAGCAAGCTTTAGCCAACAGAAGTGATATTCAACTTTATAAAGCTGGAATTCAAGTAGCCGAAAGTAATATCAAATTACAAAAATCATTGGCAACGCCACAGCCAATTTTGGGGATGATTTACAACCCACAAAACACTATTCCATACGTAGGTTTTTATGGGGCGATAGACTTACCTTTTTTCTCAAGAAATCAAGGCGAAATCAAGAAATCATATATACAGAAACAACAAGCAGAAAAAGGTTTACAAGCCACACAGACTTTAGTACAAACCGAGCTTTTGACGGCTTATAATACTTACCAAACGCAGAAAAAAAATATAGAACAATTCAAAGATTTGCTTTCGAAGTCAGAAAGTATTCTGAGTAGCGTAAAGTATTCATATTTGCATGGAGGCACTACCATTGTTGATTATTTAGAAGCCCAAAGGAGTTGGCTCGATACTCAACAACAGTACTACGATACATTACAACAATATCGCCAGAGCTATATTAAGCTACTTTATGCTTCTGGTTTAATCAATCAAATGGCACAATAAGTATGAGTGCTGAATTGTGAATGGTGAGTTGTCCTTTGTCCTTGCCTAAAATAGGTTGCACTGAGTTTTAGCCAAGTTAAAGTACTTCAAATTCATAGGTGTTTAAATTGTATAGATTTCTTAAAACGATGAAAAATAACTTAACAATAACACTCCTCTCTATCTGGCTTCTTGCCGCTTGTGGAGGAAAAGAAAATCAGGCAACAAAACCAGTAGATGTATTGCCAAAAGTACAGGAAAACGGCATGAAAATCGTTTTCCCGACTACTACAAGTATGCAGTTTTTTGCCACAGAGACTTTGGGAAGTTCTTCGCTCAATGATGAAATTACTGCTCCCGCCAAAGTGTCGGCAACGGTGGTTTCTTCACAAGAAGGTGCTTCGCAAAATATTATTTTGTTTGAAAACTCAGATTTAGCCAGCAATTACACTTCGCTTTTGCAACATTTAGAGAATATTCGTCAGCGAGCTACAATCATTCAGCAAAAGAAAACAATTATTGCTCGCAAAAAAGTAGAAGTGAGTCGCTTTGAAGATTTACAAAAAAATGGAGCAGGAACAGGCAAAGACGTAGCCAATGCACAAGTAGATTTATTAAGTGCTGAAACAGAATTGGCGATGGTTCAAAACGATTTAGCAAACGAAAAAACCGCCATTATCGAACATGAAACAAAGCTGAAAACTGGTGGATTTAATCCAGAAGCATTAAGAAAAGCAAGTGCTGGCAAGGCTTTTATTATTTGTGATATTCCTGAAAATCAAATCAGTAAAATCAAAGAAGGAGGGAATTGTACTTTGCAATTTACGGCTTTCCCAAATGAAAAATTTACAGGAAAAATAGAAGAAGTAGCCGACGTAATTGACGAATCGACCAGAATGGTAAAATTGAGAGTAAGTCTCAATAATTCAGAACAAAAGCTGAAAGCAGGAATGTTTGCAACGGTTTTGTTTGGCGTAAGTGAAGGTTCGCATATCAATATTGATAAAAATGCAGTCGTAACGGTTCAAGGTAAAACTTATGTTTTTGTAAAAAATGCTAACAATACGTTTGAACGCAGAGAAGTAAATATTGGCAATCAGATTGGAGACAGAATTGTAGTTTTTAGTGGCTTGCAAAATGGCGAAACGGTGGCTGTTAAAGGAGTAATGCAGTTGAAGGGTTTGAGTTTTGGGTATTGATTTTTGGGGACTTTAGGACTTGAAGATGAAAGACACAAGAGACAAGACGCAAGATTTTCTTTTGGATTTGAAGAATTATAGCTCGAGTCCCGTTAGGGACGATGTATCGGTAGCAATGATGTCGTGAAAATTGTACACAATCAAGTTCCGTAGGAACGACATGAGTACATGAAAAATGGAGAAGGTAAAAGACTAATAAATTAAAACCTGACAGCCGACTTCCGAAAGCTGATAGCCAATAAAAGCCATGAAAGATATTAGAACAAGAATTTTAAAGGGCGATTTCAGTACTTTATTGGGTTTAGAAAGTAACAAAAATTTTGTTCATCCAAACGATGTCGCTATACTCATTGGCTCTTTGCCTTTGGATATTGCTACTGAATCATTTATTTCTTTACCCAAAAACTCGCAAGCGAAAGTATTTGCTTATCTCAATTTCGACTGGCAAGTACAAATCATCAAAGGAATTTCCAAAGAGAAAGCCTCAGCCATTCTGAATAATTTGCCTTCTGATGATAGGTTTGAGTTTTTTTCAAATTTGATTGGTTTAGAGCAGTCGTACTTTATCGAATACCTTTCTGAGAAAAACCGAGCTGAAATTCATGACTTTTTCGGTTATCCAGAAAACAGCGTTGCCCGACTTATCAATACAGATTTTTCTACGATTTCAAGACAAATGACTGTGGGCGAAGCGGTTGAGCATTTGAGAAATCACCCAAACGACACCGAAGCCGCCAATGTAATTTATGTGATTGATGAAACTGGGAAATTAGTCGATGATATTCCGATTAGAAAGTTGGTACTGAACGAATCTTTCAAAACCATTGAAAGTCTTTTAGATGGATTTTGTGTAAGCTTGACCATCGACGATACCAAAGAAATTGCCATTGATAAATTCAAAGAGTACGACAGAGATGTATTGCCAGTGGTAACAGCCCAAAATATTTTGATAGGAGTACTCACAGCCGACGACGTACTGGATTTTGCTGAACAAAGAGATACTGAAGATATTCAAAAATTTGGAGGTTTAGAATCTTTGGATTTCCCTTATGTAAAAACGCCCATTTTTACCCTTATCAAAAAAAGAGCAGGTTGGCTTATCGTACTTTTTCTCAGTGAAATGTTAACGGCTTCTGCAATGGGTTATTTTGACGATGAAATTGCAAAAGCCGTAGTTTTAGCCCTCTTTATTCCTTTGATTATTTCAAGCGGAGGAAATAGTGGTTCACAGGCCGCAACATTGATTATCCGTGCGATGGCTTTGAAAGAAATCACTTTTAGCGACTGGTGGTTTGTGATGAAAAGAGAATTTTCATCAGGCATTATTCTCGGAATTATTCTTGGAACAATAGGTTTTATTAGAATTCTTCTTTGGCAACAATTCCACTGGTTCAATTATACCGAACATTATGTATTGGTAGCCACCACGATATTTTTCTCGCTCATAGGTATTGTTATGTGGGGAACTTTGAGTGGCTCAATGATACCGATAGTCTTAAAAAAATTAGGCTTCGACCCAGCCACTTCGTCAGCACCTTTTGTGGCTACTTTAGTGGATGTAACAGGTCTTATCATTTATTTCAGCATCGCAGCATTCTTGTTAAAAGGAACGTTGCTTTAACAAAAAAAGGCTATGCTTCAAGCTCAGATTTTTATAGATGAAGATGAACTCTTTGGAACAAAATCCTTACATGAGTTTATCGTACAGTTTTTGATTGCCCAGAAAATCAAAGGATTAACGGTTTTTAAAGGCATTTCGGGTTTTGGTTCAAACAATCATTTTCATCGCCCAAACGATTTATTCAGTTTCGACGAAACGCCCATCATGATTACTTTCATCGACGACACCGAGAAAGTAAAGGCTGTGCTGACAGCACTGAGAGTAGAAGTAACAAGTGGATTTATTATTACGAACCAAGTAGAACAGTGGAAATAAATGATTAAGAACTTATTAGTATTCAGCCTTCGTAATCGCTGGATTGTGATTGCGATAAGTACTGTGCTGATGGCGGTAGGCTATTGGTGCTTTACACAATTGAAAATTGAAGCTTATCCAGACATTGCAGATACTTGTGTGATTGTAGTAGCACAATACGACGGAAGAGCAGCCGAAGAAGTTGAACAACAAGTAACAGTACCGATAGAACGTGCTTTACAAAATACGCCCAATGTATTAGACCGTAGAAGTCGTACTATTTTTGGTTTGTCGGTTGTGCAATTAACTTTTAAAGATGGCACAGACGATTACTTCGCTCGTCAGCAGGTAATTGAACGTTTGAGTTCGGCAACTTTGCCCGATGGCGTAAATCCAGAATTAGCACCGATGAGTACTGCCGTTGGGGAAATCTATCGCTATGTGGTAGAAGCACCAGCTAATTTTAGTCAAACGCAATTAAGAGATTTACAAGATTGGGTCATTAAACCAGCTTTGTTACAAGTACCAGGCATTGCCGATGTAGTAACTTTCGGCGGTCCTTTGAAACAATATCATATCATTACTTCGCCCGAAAAACTAAGAAAGTATAACCTTACTTTACAAAATGTGACGGATGCGGTAAATGTCAACAACCAAAATACAGGTGGAAATATCTTGGCTCGTGGTGGACAAGGTTTTGCCGTTCGTGGCTTGGGAGCAATTAAAACAGAAAGAGACATTGAAAACATTGTGTTGAAATCGGATAATGGAATGCCCGTATTTATCCGTGATGTCGCTACTGTTGAGATTACTCCTCCGCCAGCAAGTGGCGTTTTAGGCTATACCGTTACGAAAGAAAAATTGGATGTAAAAAGTGGTGTAGAAGGTATTATTTTGTTAAGACGTTACGAAAATCCGAGTGAAGTATTGAAGCTTTTGAAAGAAAAAATGGCGGATTTACAAGCCAGTGAATTGCCCGAAGGCGTGCATTTGCGTCCGCTTTACGACCGAAGTTTCTTGATTGACCATTCTTTAGAAACCGTAGCTCATACTTTGTTTGAAGGAATTTCAATCGTTGTGATTCTCTTGATATTTTTCTTAGGAAGTGTAAGAAGTGCCATTGTGGTAGCCCTAACGATTCCGTTTTCGCTTTTGTTTGCGTTTATTTTAATGCGTTTGACGGGCATTCCAGCCAATTTACTTTCTTTGGGAGCTATCGACTTTGGGATTATTGTTGACGGAGCGTGTTTGATGGCAGAACATTTAATCAGGAAGTACAGAACTGCCACCATTGAAGAAAAAAAACAAGGCATTATCAGAATTACTTTGCTTTCGGCACAAGAAGTAGGACGTGAAATATTTTTCTCAGTAACCATCATCATTTTGGCTTATATGCCCATTTTATTGATGACCCGTGTAGAAGGAAAGCTATTTTCACCGATGGCACTTACTTTGGCTTTTGCTGTAATTGGCTCGATGTTGGCGGCACTTACTTTTATTCCAGTCTTGATTTCATTCAGTTACAGAAAAGCCTTAGCTGATTTTGACAAACCGATGAAAGAACATAAAAATTATGTGCTGGATTTTCTGTCGAAACATTATGGAAATGTACTGGATAAATTATTGAATCATTACAAAAGAACTGTAATCATCGGTTTCACCATTGTAGGAACATTCATTTTCTGCGGCATAAAACTCGGAACTGAATTTTTACCAACATTGGATGAAGGTTCGATTTTTCTTAGAGGAAATTTTCCTGCTGGAATTACCATTCAAGAAAATGCCAGTTATGCCGCTAAAATTAGAAGTACCATTGCCAAGTATCCACAAATTTCATTTGTTATTACACAAACAGGCAGAAATGATGATGGAACAGACCCATTTCCAGCCAACAGAAACGAAATTTTGGTTGGTTTAAAAGATTATAGTTTGTGGAGTAAAACCATTTCTAAAAAAGAATTGGTGGATAAAATCAAGACCGATTTACAACAGCAATTGCCTTCGGTTTCCTTTTCTTCGGGTCAGCCCATTATCGACCAAGTAATGGAAATTGTGACAGGAAGTGCCGCAGATTTGGCAATTTCTGTTGTTGGCGACGACTTGAAAATGATGCGACAAAAAGCCGATAGTATTGCGACCATCGTAAGACAAACTGCTGGAGCAGACAACGTTAATATTGAGCAAGAAGGGCCACAAGACCAATTGGCTATCAATATCAATCGTGAATCAGCGGCTCGTTTTGGAATCAATGTAGCTGATATTCAGAACATGATTGAAGCGGCCATTGGTGGAAAAACGATTTCTACTTTGTACGATGGCACAAAACGCTATGACATTGTGATTCGCTTTTTGCCACAGTTCAGAAATTCCATTGATGCCATCAAAGATATTCTTGTGCCTTCGGTAAATGGAGCTTTAATTCCGATGAGCCAATTGGCAGATATTCATTTTGTGGAAGGACAAACCAATATTTACCGCTACGGAAGTAAAAGAATGGTAACTGTGCGGACGAACATCAAAGGCAGAGACCAAGGCAGTTTTGTGAAAGAATTGCAAGATAAAATTGATGCCAAAGTACACGTTCCAAAAGGCTATCAAATCATTTACGGCGGACAATACGAAAACCTTGAACGTGCAGGAAAACAATTGGCTTTCACCATTCCTTTAACGATACTTTTGGTGTTTCTTTTCTTGTTTATGTTGTTCAAGAATTTGCCCAATACTTTAGTAACGATGAGCTGTATTTTATTTGCTTTGGGCGGAGGAATCGTCGCTTTGTTGATGCGTGGCTATTACTTCAACGTTTCGGCTGGTGTAGGCTTTGTAAGTATTTTTGGGATTTCGGTCATGGCAGGCGTATTATTAGTTTCAGCCATTAATCGAGCTAAAGGTGAAAATGATACCGAATTACAACACAGTGTGTTGGTATCATCAAAAGAGCAACTGAGAGCTTTATTATCTATTTTGGTTGTTGCTATCATTGGTCTTGTACCTGCGGCAATTTCGTCAGGAATTGGTTCAGACGTACAAAGACCATTAGCAACAGTAATCATTGGCGGACTGACCAGTACTTTAATTTTTGCTCCGCTGATTTTGCCTTCGCTTTATTTATGGGCTGAAAAGAATAGAAAAACAAAACCCACAAATGATACCATTACCACTATTTGATTGACGCACCTGAAATATAGAATGAATAAAAAAACTCCTGTTATGAAAAGACCTTTCTTTCCATAATAGGAGTTTTTTTATTGCCAGTGACTTACTATATAATCAATTTAAAGAGCCACTTGCTGAAAGTAGCGTTTCATCCAACTTGCGGAGGCAGCTACTTGCCAATTCGTTTTAAATTCACCAATGTTCGGCACTAAATTATTGAAGATAATGGTATCCGCTTGGATGATTCCTTCGGCAACAAGGCTTTTAATTTTCAACATTTCTACCGTTTTAATTTCATCGCCATCAACATAAGCAACTGAGCGGTCGAAGAAATTGAGGTTCATTGCAGCTCCTAATTCTTTCAACCAACGAGTAGAAGCATCAATAGAACAACCCGACGCTTGGTTTTGTACTTCGTCAACCGCAACGATAATGAAGCGATTGAGCAATACTTGCACAGAACCTACCAAAGGTACACCATGAGCCGCCCATTGATTTACTTGTTCTTCAAGTACTTGTTGAATATGATTTTGTTCAGCATTATTCAAAGCTTTGTCTGCTTGATACACCCAAACACGAGCATAATCTGGCAATTTTTCAAAAGGAATAAACATATTTTTAATTATGAGATATTAATTATGAATTATGAGATTTACGATATTATAGACTTGGGATTTCTGATTTCGATTTTCCGAAATCCCAAATCTATAATACCTTTCAACTTTCTTACTATGTTGTGATATTAATTATGAGATGAGTATTACAACTTGTTGCAAAGGATAATTCATAACTCATAATTCATATCTATACTTTACATACAATAATTCATAATTTATAATTCAAATCTTTATTGATGTTCGTCTCTCAATAAATCATTAACTGTTTTCACAGGGTTGAAGGTAATCAATGGTACTTCTACAAAAATTGTATTCCAGTCAGACATCGCACCATTCCAAAGTCCTGGTAATTCCTGTGCTTTCAAATCTTTTCCGTCTTTTGATTTCTGAGTAACGAAACCAGTTTTTGGGTCACGGAATTTTAGAAGATTGAATTTCTCGCCTTTGCTATTTTTCAAGGCACAAATCAAATCTACTGGATTGAAGTGTGTTGAATTATTGAAAATTGCTTTTTGGTCTTCGTTGTCTAAATCAACTTGTGCTGACTCAACAATCTGCAAAGAAGTAGAGCCATCGCTATTTTTACACCAGAAAGGACCACCGCCCGGTTCGCCAGTGTTTTTCACAACACCACAAACACGTAAAGGACGATTGAGTTTTTCGATAAAGTAAGCAACTTTTTCGTTATGTGATAAATCTGTGAATGAAGTTGGTTGTAGTACACAAAGTTCTTTTTCAAAGAATTCGGTCAATTCTAAAATCAATGGTAAAGATGCTCCCTGTGTAAGCTGATACTGGTAATCAAAGATTTTATCTTGATACTTCAATAAAACGCCTGCTAAAGCTTTTTTATAGTCGTAAGTTGTAGCCTTGATACGGTCTGGTACAACGTTGTCGATATTTTTGATAAAGACAATATTGGCATCAATATCATTTAAGTTTGCCAATAAAGCTCCATGACCCGCAGGACGGAACAATAATGAACCATCTTTTTCACGGAATGGCGTATTATCTAAATTTACCGCAATGGTATCAGTAGATTTTCTCTGTTCAGAGAAAGAAATATCATATTTTACGCCATAAGTTGCTTCATACGAAGGAACAACAGCTTCTAAAAGTGCTGTAAAGCGACTTAAATGTTCGGGAGAAACAGTAAAATGAAGTTTTACGATACCGTCGGCATTAGCATAATTTGCTCCTTCTACCAAATGCTCTTCGATAGCCGTTCTGTTACCCGTTTCATATTTATGGAATTTTAAAAGTCCTTTTGGCAAAGTTCCATACTCCAAACCTTTGCTGGTTAAGTAGTAATCTGCGATTGTTTTTTCGTCCGCATTTTCAGGTAAAACTTTAACTAAATCATCATAAAAAGCAAACTCTGATAATCTTTCAAAAAATTGAACAGTTGATTTGTCAGATTTTCCCTCTTCCAAAAAGCCAAATAAAGATTTGAACATTCTTGAGGCAGCACCAGAAGCAGGAACAAATTTCAATGGCGTAATACTTTGTACTTTACTTTCATAAAGACTGATGTATTCGGCTAAGGCTTCTTCCGAAAGTTGTGTAACACCATTATCGGGAGTAGCTGCTTTTTGAAGCTGCATGAATGGAAACCCATCTTTGAAATCTTGAATTTGCTGATTTACGGTTGCTAAGTCAATGCCTAATGCTTCTATTTGATTAAGATCGTTTTGGGTAAACATAGTAATGGGGTTTTCGGTAATCAATGTTTGGTGAAATTCTTTTTTACAAATATATTATGATAAAAACCTTAGCAAAGTTTAGGGTATTATTTTTTATAAATAATACCATTTTTCATCACAAATTTTATGTTTTTTAGCTGTGTGATTTGCTTGTGTGGCTCGCCTTCTACGGCAATGATGTCGGCAAAGTAAGTGTTTTTTATTCTGCCTAAATCTTTTAATTTAAAAACCTCTGCATTGACCGAAGTACTCGACTGTAATACTTGTAGGGGACTCATGCCGTATTCTATCATCAATTCCATTTCTCGTACATTTTCGCCATGTGGAAACACGCCCACATCGCCTCCCATACAAATTTTTACCCCTGTTGCTAAAGCCATTTTAAAACTCTTTCTTTTTTCTTGAATACGTTCTGGTTCGGGGTCTTTTCCCTTTTTCCAACCTCTGTACTGTGCGATGGCGTCGCCAGCTGCTAAAGTCGGACAGAAACAAACGCCCTTCTCTTTCATTAAAGTAAAAACTTCTTGATTTGCCCCATCTCCATGCTCAATTGTTTTTACGCCTGCCATTACAGCCCTTCGTATTCCTTCTGCGGTTGAAGCATGTGCCACAACATCACGACCAGAACTTTGAGCAATATCTACGGCTAATTTTAATTCAGATTCAAGAAAAGTCGGTTGGGCATCTTTCATCAATCCCCAGCGATAATCAGCATATACTTTTACAACGTCTGCTCCTTTGCCAATTTGTGTTCTTACGGCTTTGCTCAAATTATCTACTCCGTCTGCTTCTTCTGCTCCTTGTATTGCCGAAACATCCGACTGAAAACCTTTTGGCCCATAACTTCCTGTTGCTACCAAAGCACGTCCAGCAACCAACATTCTTGGCCCGGGAATTATTCCTTTTTCGATAGCTTGTTTTAAACCAATATCATCATAATCTGAGCCTTCTGTTCCTAAATCTCGAACAGAAGTAAAACCTGCCATAAGGGTATTTTTTGCATGAATGCCTGCTCGGATGATGCGTTCTGCCCGAGATTCTTTCAGTACTTGGTCGTCCCAAGCGGTTTCGTTGTAGGGGTGAAGCAATAAATGTGAATGTCCTTCGATGAGTCCGGGCAATAAAGTAGTATTAGGTAAATTGATGATTTCAGTATTAGCAGGAATCATCAAGTTTTCGCCAACGGCAGTAATTCGGTCTTTTTGCACCAGTACTTGCCAATTTTCATGCACCGTTTCACCATCAAAAACCCGTGCGGGTTTTAATAAATAAGTATTTTGCGAAAAAATATTTGCTTGGAAAAGAAAAAGTAAGATTGTTAAAAGTAGTGGTTTTTTCATAGTTTGTTGGTTGTTGGGACTTTAGGATTTTTAGACTATATGACTTTAGGACTTTAGGATTTCGAGACTTTAGGATAATGAGTTTTAAAAAACACTTTATATCCAGCATTTTACAGTCTTCTAATCATAAATTCCACAAACCCTAAAATTTATCAGTCTTCAAGTCTAAAAATCTTCAAGTCCTAAAGTCTCGAAATCCTAAAGTC
The DNA here is from genome assembly GCF_034929435.1 of Arcicella rigui. Taxonomy (NCBI): domain Bacteria; kingdom Pseudomonadati; phylum Bacteroidota; class Cytophagia; order Cytophagales; family Flectobacillaceae; genus Arcicella; species Arcicella rigui. The sequence continues at coordinate 59,043 of NZ_JAYFUM010000031.1, read as the reverse complement.
TCACATTATTTAATCCTAAAAATCGCCTTCATTTCATATCTTACCTTAATTTTCTGAACATCAATGGTACTTTCTGGCATTGGTGCGGCATCGGACATCATTTCCATTTTAGCAGCACGCATGGCGTACACAGGAGTAGGCGAATAACCATTGTCGATTTCGTAAATTTCTAAAGCTTCACCCAATTGCTCGTCGATACCTTCCAACAAATACTTCGCTTTGGCTTTTGCTGCTTGTAAAGCTTTGATTTTGGTTGCTTGTCTCAAAGCTTCAATTTTAGAATATTCGTAGCGTTCGATATTGGTTGAAGCTACTCCTTTTTCATCAACTTTAGCGATGATACCATCAATTTTATAAAGATTTGGTACTTTCACTACATAGTTTTTACTTTCTAAAAAAATCGTTGGTTTTTTCTTCCCGAACCATTCTCTGTAACCATTGATATTACCAATCGTTAAATTTTCTTTAGGAATACCAGCCTCTTCAACAGCCTTTTGCAATTGCTTTTCCAAAACCATAATATCAGTTTTGTTTTTGTTGTCTTTATCTTTGAAATACTCTCTCAAAGAAATCGAAACATAAATTTCATCTGGTAAAACTTCTTCTTCGGCAGAGCCAGTTACTTCGATTTTTTTAGGTTGAGGTTTCTCTACAATCACTTGTTGTGCTGTACTTACAAAAGCTCCTAAGCCAAAAGGAACAAGGAACGTTAATACTTTTACTAATTTTTTCATGGTCTTTGTATTTGATTTGAGAGGGAAACGAGCCTTTACTGGTGAAAGTATTTTATTAACAAAAGTTTAACAATAGTTTGTAACACGTTTTCCAACTTGTCTGTAACTTTCTTGAATTACTTCAATTTGCTATTGACGAATTAATTTACACAAATGAAGTCAGAATTAATCATTTTTGAGGGAATTTATTCATAATAAATAAGTACAAAAAAAGAACCACAATTTCGAGCATACGGCTCAAAATGTGGTTCTTCGGATAATAATAGAAGCTTTATATATTATTTGTTGTACTGCAATGCACTGTCGTTAATGGTGAATTTCCCTGATTTCATCAGTTTTAATACTTCTGCACCTGCCAACAAAACGGGGCCATAGCCATGAGCTGCCAACACGTTGATGGGTCTGTAATAATAAAAAGCAGGTTCAAAGCCCATACCTGTACCTACACAAACGCCTTCTACTTGTCCGCCTGCGTTTACTTTGGTCGCTACGGCATTCCAAGCTAAAAGTGTGGCAGGGCCATAAGCTTTGTAATCGAGCCAACCTTTGTTAATGGCTCTTGCAAAAGAGTAAGCATAAATGGCGGTTGCGGAGGTTTCAAGATATGAATCGGGGCGGTCTAATAATTGATGCCAAAATCCACTTCCTGCCTGATACGAAGCCAAACCTTTGGCATGAGCTTTCAACAGATTCAATACTTCTGTACGACCGGGATGGTTTTCTGGTAAAACATCCAATAATTCAACCATCGTAAGAATAGCCCAACCATTGGCACGTCCCCAATGAAATTCTGGATGCGTTTCCATATCTGCTACCCAGCCGTGCATAAATACATTTTTTTGAGTATTAAACATTCGTTTTGAAAACTGCGATACTTGCTTTACGGCATCATCAAAATAGCGATTATCACCCGTTAGTTTTCCCATTTGTGCCAAAGCAGGCACACCCATAAATAAATCATCTAACCAAAGTGTATTGGCTTGCGGACGGTTACGGGCTAAAGTACCATCAGCAAAACGAAACTCTTTTGTACTGATGTAATTGATGTAATTATCAATCAATGGACGTAAATCTACTTTAGGAATATTAGCTCTCGTAGCTTTTATCATTGCCGAGCAGATAGCTCCGCAGTCGTCTAAAGCATGTGGCATAATTACCTGACGAAGCCCTTTGCTATTCGGGTTCAATTTCAATACTTCTTTAAAATAAGGGGCTTTTTGAGCTAAAAACTCCATTCTTTTACGAGCATATTCGCTAAAACGGCTATCGCCTGTGGCTTCGCTGGCTGCCAACATTCCAGAATAAGTAACGCCCCATTCGTAACTTGTTAGGCTAAAAGTACCTCTTTCAACCACTGCACTGGTATCAATTTTTGAAAAATCTGTGATGATTTTATTAGTACTTTTACTGATGACGTTCATTGGTGTAACGGCATCTAAGTACTGATGAATACGATTGAGGGTTTGGGTAATCTCTTCTACTTTGGGCGTAGTATAAGGCACTGGATAATCGGGCTGTGCCGTGTGAAGCATCTCGGAATGTAAAGATTTTTCCTGTGCAAAAGTAGAAAAGCTGGCTATACTGAGCAGTAATAGTGAGCTGGTTTTGATTAATTTTTTCATGTTTATATTATTATGTGATTGCTTTCAACATAAAGACAATTGGTGCAAAAATCTAATGAAGAATATGAGTTTATGTATGAGGTATGAATTATGAAAGATGGATTTTGCTTCAGAACTTCAATTTTATCCATAAAAAAAGACTTGATTTAATCCACAAAGTAGATTGAACCAAGTCTTTTTTAAATATAGTTTGAAAGAAATCTTTTACTCTGAAAGCTCTAACCAACGCAATTCTTTTTCATCAAGTTCGTCCGTAATTTCTTCGATTTGTTTTGCCCAAGCTGCCAAATCTTCGTAGCTACCGCCATTATTGAGTCTTTCTGTCAATTCAGCTTTTTTCTTTTCTAATTTTTCAATGGCTTTTCCCAAATCATCATACTCTTTTTGTTCTTTGAAAGAAAGCTTTCTTTTCGTCGTCGAAACCTGTACCGAAGGTTCTAATTTATGATTATTCGTAGAAACTGGTTCGCTTTTCACTTTTGGCTTTTCGCCTAAAGTAATTTCATTTTCTTCCAACCACTCTCTGTAATCAGTATAGTTTCCGGGGAAATCTCTGATTTGTCCGTCACCTTCAAAAACAAAAAGGTGTTCTACCAATTTATCCATAAAGTAACGGTCGTGAGAAACTAACAATAAACAACCGCCAAAAGCAATCAAGAAATCTTCCAAAATATTCAAAGTCTGAATATCAAGGTCGTTGGTAGGCTCATCAAGAATCAAAAAGTTTGGATTTTTGATGAGTACTTTCATCAATTGCAAACGTCTTTTTTCACCACCTGATAATTTATCAACGGCAGCATATTGTACTTTCGGTTCAAACTTAAAGTGCGTTAAAAACTGACTTGCCGAAATGGTTTCACCCGTTCCGACCGTAACAACCTCCGCAATATCTTTGATAACATCAATTACTTTATCGCCCGGTTTGAAGTCCAAATCGCCTTGAGTATAGTAGCCATACACAACGGTTTCGCCCGTGGTAATACTTCCAGAATCTGGTTGTAAATTTTGGGTAATCATATTCAAGAAAGTAGATTTACCGATACCATTTTTTCCAATAATTCCGATGCGGTCTTTACGTTGAAAAATGTAAGAGAAATTATCCACAATCTTTTGGTTTCCAAAAGATTTATTCAATCCGTCAATTTCCAAAATTTTACTTCCTTGACGAGACATTTTTACATTCAAAGTTACTTTTGAATCGTCTTTGGTTTGCGAAGCCTTTTCTTTTAGTTCATGAAAAGCATCAATTCTGTATTGAGCTTTCGTGCCACGAGCTTTCGGTTGGCGACGCATCCATTCTAATTCTGTACGCAAAGTATTTTTGGCTTTGTCGATACTGGCAGCTTCCGAAGCCTCACGTTCAGCTTTTTTCTCTAAGAAATAACTATAATTTCCACGATAGGGATAAATCGTTCCGTTATCTAATTCGGCAATGTTGTTACACACTCTGTCCAAAAAATAACGGTCGTGCGTTACTAAAAGCAAAGTAATATTTTGTGCCGAAAGCGTTTGCTCCAACCATTCGATAGTTTCCAAATCCAAGTGGTTGGTAGGCTCATCGAAAATCATCAAATCAGGTTCTTCGATTAATACTTTCGCCATTGCTACACGCTTACGTTGTCCGCCAGAAAGCTGAGAAATCTTGCGTTCAAAATCATGGATTCCTAATTTGCCCAAAATTTGTTTTACTCTACTTTCATAATCCCAAGCATCATGTTTGTCCATCATCTCCAAAGCCTCCGACAAAAGGTCTGAATCTTCAGGATTTTCCATTGCCCTTTCATACATTTTCAAGGCTTGGTTGGCAGGAGAATCGCCCGTAAAAAGCGTATCCATTACGCTAAGATTTTCGTCAAAATCAGGGTTTTGGAAAAGATAGCCAACCGAAATACCTTTACGGATACTTACTGTGCCTTCGTCAGAAGGAATCAAACCTGCTAAAATGTTCATTAAAGTAGTTTTACCCGCCCCATTTTGTCCGACTAAAGCTACTTTATCTCCCTTAGAGATACCAAAATTTATGTTACGAAACAACCAACGCTCGTTGTAGTTTTTCGAGATATTTTCTGCTGATAAATAATTCATAACACAAAGGTAGGAAGTAAAGCTGTAAAAGGGTAGATAGTTGGGAGAATTAGAAGATTAGATAACAAAAGTATTGTCTCAATGGATTCTTAAAAACCAAGGTCTAATTTCCCAAATACTTCATTAAAAGGAATATTGATGTCTATGATTTGAAATTGGGGGTTTGTTTCTTTTCGAAGGATATTATAAACACTTAAAGAACGAGCATCAGAGGTAACAAAATAATTGATGGTTTTATCTACGTCTGCTTGTGCAAATAGTTTAGAATCATTCGGAATGATTGTTCTTGGACTTATTGAAGTGTCTTTTGTTTTGCCTTGTGCATTAAATACTATTTTAGCAAACTCGCCAGTTCTTTTGGCATGGTCGAAATTAAAAGGTAAGATTTGGACATTATTGAGAGGCAATTCTGAAACAGAACCTTTTACACAATATTCTGCAATCGAAATGGTAGATATTTTTAATATGATACCTTCTTCGAGAAAATACCGAAAATATCCTTTTGCCTTCGTATGTAGAGGGTCTTCATCGTTTAGTAATCTGATAAAGAAACTGGTGTCGAGTAAAACGCTATACTTCATAAGTTCCTCTTAAATTTTGCAACCACTCATCGGTATCTATTCCATTCCAATTCTTTTTGGCTTTACCAATCAAACCATTCAAGTACGACTCGTCGTATTTGGGATTAAAGTCAATCAACTCCAAAAGGCTCAAAGAGCTTCTGTCAAACTCTCCTGTATCAATATTCTGTTTTCCGTGTACTCTTACTCCGTAACTTTTGTACAATAAGTTGTCTTCATGCCCTTGCAAAAAGCTTTTTGAAGTATCTATTGTTAATGAACCAAAATCAGAAGTGTCAATATGAATATTAGCTTTATTTTTTCCTCCTGCATTGATGAGCGTGCCATAGAAATACAGTTCTGCGTCAACCCAAATGTTATGTGTTCTGACAAAATTTGTCTTTGGATTAATGACCAATTCTGCTTCTGAGGACTCTTTTAAAGAAGTTTTAAAGATAAACTCATAGTTTTTCTGGATTGAAAGAGACTGGATATTCTCAATTGCTTGAGCTGTTTTAGGCTCTAAAAAATCAATAGAATTTACAAGATTGATTTGTGTTAATATAGCACTCAAGCTAATGACCGCTTGTAAACTTGTTCTAAAAATATTTTTGACTGAACCTTCTTCAATGTTGTAACTGATGAGAGGTCTATCTTTTTTGTTAATAGGATAGAGCAAATCTTCAACATTTTGAAGAAGCATAGTAATTTCTTTAATATCATAACTCTCTGGTGAAAGTTTGATATTACCATGATTACCAATAATCGTAATTTCTATGTGACCGAATTTTTCCATCTACTACAAAATTAAAAGATATATTCATCAAGCAATTCCCTTCACAAAAAAAACCTTACTCACAAAAAACAAATTACTGTTTTTTATGAATAAGGTTTATCAAATAAAATATTGTTGCCGAACTACGCTATTTCTAATAAAATCTCCGTAACATTCTCAGGAGAAGTTAAATCTACCCAATGGATATATACTTCTCTGGTCTGATTAGTCGGTTGGTGTCCTTGTGCAAAAAGTTGCTTGAACATTTCTTCATACACAGGCATCACATTACTGAAATCGCCCAAATGCGTATGAGCAAAAGCTTTGAATGCTGGATATTCTACTATTTCATATTTAGGTGGAATACTTACTTCTTCATCGCCAATCGGTAGAGCGATTTCTAATGTAAATGGTTTCGTGAGGTCGCCCGTAGCTCCCCAATAAATAAACTCAAGATTGCCAGCTACACTGAGTCCTAATTGTCCAACAGTGCCGTAAAGTACATCTACTTCACGTTCTGCAATGGCGTTTACATTTAAAAGGGTGGTTTCTGTACGATAAATAAAATACTTCTGTGCGGGTAATTCTTTTACTTGCATGATGAATGAATTTTGAGGTTATATTTTTTGATTAACAGCACAAAGTAAATCATCGTCACTGACAACAGTATGTCAGTGAAAAATCTTTTTTTAAAGATTTATTTTTAAATGCTTTTCTTGATGAATCCGTCCCCAACGTCTGATTTCTTTTACAATTGGATAAAGCGTTTCGCCGTACTCTGTCAGGGCGTATTCTACTTTTAGCGGTACTTCTGCAAAAACTCTTCTGCTCAAAATTCCATCAGCTTCAAGTTCGTCTAATTGCTTGGCGAGCATCCTTTCGCTAATGGTTGGCAAGGCTCTTTTCATTTCTCCAAAACGATTGATTCCCTTTTTAATCAGCACAATTAGCGTTGTTTTGCATTTTCCTTTGAGTACTTTCATAAATACATCCGAAGGACAATCCTGTTCGATATAGTTTTTTTCTACAATCATAAAAATTAAGTACTTGATTATCAGTAAAACTACACTATTTGTAAGTACCTGTAAGGAATGTAACTACTTGACTTTCAATATTTTTTTGTGGAGGTTTACAGCATAAATATAAGTGAATTAACAAAACAAACACAAAACCATGAGCCATTCTTTTAAAGCTTTACAGATTAGCGAAAGTCCCGAGAAACAATATACCCGAAGCATTATTGAAAGAAATATTTCGGATTTACCTGCAAATGAAGTACTCATAAAAGTAACTTATTCTTCTTTGAATTATAAAGATGCTTTATCGTCGGTTGGTAATAAAGGCGTTACCAAGCAATATCCACACACGCCCGGCATTGATGCTTCTGGCATTGTTGAAGCCAGCGAATCGCCTGATTTTCAGGTGGGCGATGAAGTAATTGTTACCAGTTACGATTTAGGAATGAATACTTCGGGCGGTTTGGCAGAGTATATCTCTGTGCCAGCCAAATGGATTGTGAAATTGCCTAAAGGTTTAAGTTTAAAAGAAGCCATGATTCACGGAACGGCTGGTTTAACGGCTGGCTTGTGTATCAACGCTTTGTTGAATCATGGTTTAAGTCCTGCACAAGGGAAAGTATTAGTAACAGGTTCAACGGGTGGAGTGGGAACTTTGGCTGTGGCGATGTTAGCCAAATTGGGTTTTGAGGTTGTAGCTGTAACTGGCAAGCCCGAAGCCGAAGTATTTTTAAAGGAAATCGGAGCAAGTGAAATTGTTAGTCGAGAGGTGGTCAACGACCAGTCGGGGAGACCATTATTAAAATCAACTTATGCGGGAGTAATTGATACCGTTGGCGGAAATATTTTAGCAACAGCGTTAAAATCTTTGGTTTATGGCGGTTCGGCTGCGATTTGTGGTTTGGTTGCTTCTACCGAATTGCACACAACCGTTTTACCTTTTATTCTTCGTGGAAATACTTTGTTTGGGATTGATTCTGCTGAATGCCCGATGCCATTGCGAGCCAATATTTGGCAAAAATTAGCCAACGAATGGAAACCAAACGATTTATCAATACTTGCCAAAGAAATTACTTTAGAAGAAGTACCTGCACAATTAGATTTGATGCTACAAGGAAAAGCCTTGGGGAAGACAATTGTTAAATTATAATTTGATAAACCGTAGCACGAGTTTCCAAATCGTGAATTATGATGATACGATTTGGAAACTCGTGCTACAGTTATTTATTTTTTAGCGTCAATATCTTTCAAAAGTGTATCTACTGCCACTTTCAATTGCTCGTCTGTTCCTTTAGCAATCCAATCTGGCGTATTTTCAACGATAATATCAGGAATGGCTGCACCTAATTCTTGGTTTTTATCGGTTGTTTTAGTGAACCAGCCTCTTCCCGGTAATCTTACAAAAGAGCCATCCATTAAAGATTTCCCTCCCGTAGAAATTACAGAACCATTGGTTGGCAAACCAACTAATTTACCAATGCCCAGAGATTTATAAGCATGCGAGAAAATCTCTGCGTTAGAATAACTTCCTTCATTACAAAGGGCAATGGAAGGTTTTGTCCAAGCGGCATAAACCAAACGCTCGCCGATTGGATAATACTCTCTGAATTTTTTCTTATCCTTTTCTAAATCAGTACTTGCACCTCTTGGAATAGTATAAGCGTGTTGTTTGTAATTCAGAATCGTCATTAAATAATCGGTTGTTGAACCACCACCATTATAACGAACATCAATCAAGATGCCTTCTTTGCCGTAACCAGCAGCCGTAAATTCTCTTTCAACTACTTCAAAACTTGGGAAATCCATTCCTTTAATGTGGATATACCCTAAACGACCATTGGAGAATTTATCTACTAATTTCTTTCTGCTGTCAACCCATTCGTTGTATAAATTATCGCTGATACTTTGTGTAAGACGAACTACAACTTCTCTGTTTTTTCCACTGGCATCGCTAACATTTAAGAGTACTTTTTCATTAGCCAAGCCATTTAATAAAGCATAAAAGTTTTCACTTTCACTTACTGCCTGTCCATTTACTGCCGTAATCACTTCTCCTTCGTTGATTAAGCTCTTACTTTTAGTCACTGGCGTTTCTGGCACTACGTGGTTTACTTTCATGCCTGTTGAAGTTGGAATCAGTTCTGTTCCTAATAAACCTGTAATTTCTTTTTGCGTTTCAGCACGGTCTGGTGCTGTTAAACCCATGTGGCTTGAGTTTAATTCACCCAATAGTAAATTAAACATATCTCTAAAATCATTTGAAGTACTGGCATTAATACAACGCTCTTTGTATTTATCATGCAATTGTAACCAATTATTTCCGTGGAATTTAGGATCATAAAAACCATCACGAATGGTTCTCCATGCTTCTTCAAATACTTGTGTGCGTTCTGCCAAATAATCAATTTTCATTTTCGCCACAAATGGCATCGCCTCAGACACGCCTGTTTTTACCTCAACACGAGAAAGTCCGCCGCCCGTTTTTGTATAATAAATGTACTTGCCTTCTTTATCGAGCGACAAATTGTTAGGGTTACTTCCGCCTTTAGTAATTTCTTTTAATTCTTTGCCATCCCATTTAATACTGAACAAATCTCTGCCTTTTGCCGAGCTACTTGTCGTGGTGTAAAAGAAGGTTTCGCCATCTTTTGAAATCACAAATTCGCTTTCATTACCGGGGAAATTTGTTACTTGTACTACTCTTTCATGAATATTGTCAAAATCAATCACAATGGGTTTTACTCCTTTTTTGTCGGGTTTAGCATCGACTGCTGGTGTTTCTTTTTCTTGCCAATCTTGTGTTTCTTTTTCCCAATCTTCTTTTTTCAACCAAACAAACCAAACATCTGCACTGCGAGCAGCACTTCTTTGTGAAACAAATCCTAATTTAGAACCATCGGCACTCCAAAACGGATTACTGTCGCCACGTGGGTGCATTGTTACGTTGACAGGCTTGCTTGAATTATCGGCAGTTCGGATAAATACTTCTTGGTTGAAATATAAATCCGATTGACTATAAGCCAAGTATTTACTGTCTGGACTCCAAGCAATATCACTCGGGCTGTTCCAGCCTTCGCTTAATATTTTTTCGTTTGTCAATTTTCCATCAGCACTGATGTCGGCTACTACAAAAGTTCCTCTGCCTTTAACGTAGGCTATTTTCTTATTATCTGGCGAAACCACTGGCGAAGATTCATCTTCTGTCGTCTTTGTAATTTGTGTGATTTGATGTTTCAGCGATTTAAAAATATTACGTTCTGAAGCATCAGATGAATTCACTGCATATAAATCAAAATTGCCATTGTTTCTATCACTTGTAAATAATAGCGTTGAATCATTCAGCCAAGCGGGTTCAATGTCACGAAAAGCGTGTTGAGAAACATTGATACTCTTCGTTTTTTCTTTGTCTGCTTCTTTGATAAAAATCTCACCACGAAGGCTATACGCTAACAACTTTCCATTGGGTGATACTTTATATTCTTCCAAGCCAGTCGCAAAAGTTTTTTGTTCGGTGGCATCAAAACGTTCATCGGCATTGATGTTTACATTAATTTTTGCAACCGAACCGCTCGCTACATTGTAAGTAAAAAGCCCCATTTCTTTTTCAAAAACAATGGTATTGCCATCTTTTGAAATACTGAAATGACGAATAGATTCATCCTTGAATTGCGTTAATTTTTTCGGACTTCCTTCCGCTTTTCCATCGCCAGAAATTTTGATTTGATAGAGATTATACGCACCATCAACACTGCTCAAGAAGTACAATAAACCATTTTTTCCCCATTGTGGAATAATATCATTGGTTTCAAACAAAGCAATTTTATTAAAGCTTTTAGCTTTGATATTATAAATCCAAATATCTCTGTTCGAGCTACCATTATAAGCCTGACGAGCAACAGGATTGATGTCTCCACGTACAAAAGCCATTAAATTTCCATCTGGAGAAAGTACAGGCTCAAAGCCTACGGCATCCAACATTCTTGATTCAGTTCCTCCTTTAGGATTGATTGCATATACTTCTTGCGGACGTTCGATTTGCTTAAATTCACGACTGGTAGAGAATAAGATTTTATCTGCCTGCGTCCAGCTTGCTACTAAATCCTGAGCCGAATGGAAAGTCAAACGTTTGGGTAAACCGCCCGTTGAAGGCATTACAAAAATATCATTATTGCCAAAGCGAGTACCCGAAAAGGCGATTTGCTTGCCATCTGGACTAAAAATTGGATTACTTTCATAAGCTTCGTGGATAGTTAATCGAGTAGCGTTTCCTCCCGTACTGGGTACTGTCCAAATATCTCCTTGATAAGAAAAGGAAACAACAGAACCATCATGATTAATACTTGGCTGGCGAAGTAATAATGGACTTTGTGCCAATGTACTGCCTGCTGAAAGCATTGAAAAAAATAGAAAAAGATGTTTTTTCATGGATAAAAAATCGTTTGATGAAGATTGAAGCTACAAATAAGTAATAATTTGCTGAATTATTAAAAGATTATTCGCCAAACAGCATTATTGGAATCCCGTATTGGTCAGTGAAGATGTTTCAACTTTATTCAGGTTGATAAATAGGCTTAATAAATCTGCTGAATCGTATTGCAAGAATAAAATTTGACTTAATAAAAACGACGAAGAACTGGCTTATAAAACTACTAAAACAATTACTAAAGTGATTGAGAATTTTGGCTTTATTAAATACTTTTTTGAACGTTTTTTAGTTAATATAATTAATTACACTCAATTGCTGAAATCAAAAAACTCAAATTCTATTAGCCTTTAAACCTTCGTAGCGTATTAATTTTCATTTGAAAATCATACCCTTTGCCTCAAGCCTTTTTTACTGTTTGTAAAAGTTTTTGTGTATTATTTATTTTTTTGCAGAAGTGATGAATACAATTTACTAATGCTTTTTGTGATATAAATGATTGATTGTTAGGATAGTTGCTAATCACTATTTAGCAATCAGGATTTACTGATTAATAAGCATTAAATTTATTGTAAATTTGTCATCTTTGTATCTATCCATTAATCTTTAAAATCAAGATGTACAGGCAGTTTTCTTTGTTTTTTCTCACACTTATCGTTCTCTGGCTGGCATTTGAAATGCCCGTAAGCGGAGAGTTTAACAACACGCTTTTACATTTCTTTAAGACTGAAAAAAAAGTATCAAAACCCCATAAAATCACGCACAAACATCATCAGCTAAACGCTCCAAGATTTATCAGCAATAGCCAGTTAGCGGAAAGTCTGTGGGTCGATAGCGTTTTTGCTTCGATGGACAACGACCAAAAAATTGGTCAGTTTTTTATGGTGGCAGTAAATCCCACACAAGGCGAAGCACACTTTAAAAAACTTGAGAGTCTCATTCAAAATAATTATATCGGCGGTTTGATTTTCTTTCAAGGCGAAAGCAACACTTTTGCGAACCTCAACAATCGTTTTCAATCTACTACCAAAATTCCTCTTTTGGTGGGCGTTGATGGCGAATGGGGTTTGGCAATGCGTGTAAATGCCACGATGGCTTTTCCTAAACAAATTACTTTAGGGGCAATCCAAGACAATGCTTTGATTTATGAAATGGGAACAGAGATTGCCCGTCAATGCAAACGTTTGGGCATACACCTCAATTTTGCTCCTGTGGTGGACATCAATTCTAATCCGCTGAATCCTGTGATTGGCTTCCGTTCTTTTGGTGAAATTCCCGAAAATGTAGCCGCCAAAAGTAGTGCCTACATGAAAGGAATGCAAAACAATCACCTTTTGGCTTGTGCAAAGCATTTTCCCGGTCATGGCGATACCCATAGCGATTCACATTTTACTTTGCCACAAGTATCCTATGATTTCGACCAAATGCACGACGTAGAATTGATTCCCTTCAAAAAACTGATTAGTGATTCTATCAAAACTATGATTGTAGGGCATTTGCAAGTTCCTTTTTACGACTGGCGACCTGCTACGCTTTCGCAGAGTATTATTACCAATCTTTTGAAAAAAGAAATGGGTTTCAAAGGTTTGGTGATTACCGATGCGTTGAACATGAAAGGCGTTCGTAATGGAAAAAATGTGACTTCTGCCGATATTGATTTGCAGGCTTTTATTGCTGGAAATGACATTTTATTGTATTCAGAAAATATTCCAGAAGGTATCAACAAAATCAAAGAAGCTGTTCAAGAAGGTATCATTCCACAAACTGAAATTGACAATCGAGTAAAGAAAATCCTTCATGCTAAGTACTGGGTTGGTTTGAATCAGGTGAAGTACATCGAAACCGCCAATTTGTATCAAGAATTACATACCAAAGAAGCCCAACAAATTAAAGAGACTTTGTTTGAAAATGCCATTACATTGGTAAAGGATACGCCTAAATTATTGCCTTTGAGCAAAGAAAATAAAAAAATGATTGCTGTGTCATTAGACATTGCCAGTAATAACCGTTTCCAACAAGAATTGAACAAGTACGGTACTTTTCAACATTTTACAAGTGCCTCGAAAACGGATGAAAGTTTCTATAATGAAGTAATGCGTAATGTGGACTCTTCGGCGACCGTTCTTGTGAATGTGCATAATGTGAACAAAAAATCAGCAAGTCGTTTAGATTTGAGTTTTTCTGTGCAAAATTTCATTAAACGATTAGAAAAGAAAACGCCTAAAGTATTGGTTTGTGTTTTCGGGAATCCATATAGTTTAAAATACTTTCCCGAAGTACCAAGCCTTGTTTGTGCTTATGAAGACGACGACGCAGCCTATTCAGCCGCCGCAAAGATTTTATTCGGACAAATTCCTGCTTTGGGAAAACTGCCTGTTTCAATTGAAAATTCCTATAAAGCAGGCGAGGGCATTACGCTGAACAAACAAATAGGGCTTATTAAAGCCACGCCCGAAAGTGTAGGCATGAACAAAGAAGTACTTGCCGGCATAGAACCGATTGTTCAGAATGCCATTACGCAAAAGGTTTTTCCGGGATGTCAAGTATTAGTTGCCAGAAAAGGGAAAATCGTTTACAATAAAAATTTTGGTACGCTTGGTTACGAAGCCAACAGTCCTGCCGTAAACGACCAAACCGTTTATGATTTAGCGTCAGTAACGAAAGTATCAGCTACGCTTCAAACGGTGATGTATCTTTTCGACCAAAAAGGCTTGACATTAGACGATAAAATCGTGCGTTATTTGCCCGAACTCAAAGGCACAAACAAAGAAAACATAACGATACGTGATATACTTTGGCATCAGGCGGGTTTGGTAGCTTATATTCCTTTTTGGGAAAAAACCAGAATTCCTTTGGGTTGGAAAAAAGAGTTTTACAGCAATACTCAATCAGCAGAATATCCTTTGCAAGTGGCAGATGGAATGTACGCCAAAGCAAGTATTCGAGATTCTGTTTGGAAATGGGTTATCAAATCGCCACTTATCAACAAGCGTGAAAAAGATGGTTCATATAGCTATGTGTATAGCGACTTGGGCTTGATGATTATGCAACAAATTGTGGAAAGAATTTTAGGACAAAGTTTAGATACTTTTACTTCTTCTTATTTCTACGAACCTTTGGGTATGAAAACCACAGGTTTTAATCCTCTGCGGAAAATGGATAAAAGTATCATTGCCCCAACTGAGGATGACCGACTGTTTAGAGACAGAGCTTTGCAAGGAACAGTACAAGACCAAACTGCCGCAATGCTGGGCGGAGTGTCGGGTCATGCAGGATTGTTTAGTAATGCCAACGATTTGGCAAAGCTTTTTCAAATGAATCTACAAAAGGGAGATATGAATCAATTCAATTTTTTTAGCGAAGAAACCATCAAGATTTTTACCAATAGTATTTCTTCAAAAAGTAATCGTGCTTTAGGTTGGGACAGACTCCCTGCCGATGGCGATAGTAATTATATCTCCGACAAAGTATCTTCCACTTCTTACGGACATTCGGGCTATACAGGCACATTGGTTTGGATAGACCCACAAAAAGAATTAGTCTTTGTATTTCTTTCCAACAGAGTACATCCTTCTGCCTCCAATAACAAAATCAATAGCCTAAAAATCAGGAGAAAAGTAATGGATGTAGTATATCAATCCATCAATCAGTAACACGGGTTTCCAACCCGTCAGGAAAAAAATAGATTGATTTGCAAGCCCTTAACACTCACGAGTTGGAAACTCGTGCTACGGTTTACCGTTTAATAAAATTAAGACAATATTATTTTATTTGAAAAATCATTTTTGTAGATTCATCTGCTAATCATCCGCTAATCAAATATTATAATGAGTCTTAATGTTCCTAAGATAGTTGAAGCCATTAAAGCCAAAAAATGTATCCTTGTTCTTGGCCCAGAAATTTGCTCCTTTAATCATCAAATCTTTTCGGGGGATACTCCACAGGATTTTGATAAGTCACTCGAAATGGCTTATCATTACTACAATACGAATGGTTTAGATGAAGAACTTGATAAAGACGGGCTTACTATTCATCCGATACAATTTTTTGAATACCCATTTTTAAAAGAGAATCTGCTGACCAATAACTTAAATGATGATGAGAATCATCTTTATAATTTTGTAAAATGGTATTTTAAGCAGACAAAAGACTGGGAACAGCCCTTTGCCAAAATTTCTCAAATACCTTTTCCACTTGTTTTATCGCTTTTGCCAGATACACATCTTGAAAAGTCTTTTGATAAAACCTTTCAGAATAACCCCAACGGTTATATGCTAAGTAGGTATTCAAGATTAAACAAAGAAGTACCTGCTATTGCTGCAAAACCCACTTGGGAAAAACCCTTATTGTATAAACTCTTAGGAGATTTAGAAGAAAAAGATTCAACCTTTACATTTGACCATTGGTTTGATTTTTTCAATCAGATTTTTAAAGATGAACCCGCCTTACCCACTCATGTAATAAATACCTTGAAAGAAGCTTCTATGATTTTATTTCTGGGTGTTCGACTTGAAAAGTGGTATATCCAATTATTGATTAGATTACTTTTTTCTTTAGGTTCTGTAAAAGGGAAAAAACTTGCCTTTGTGAATATGAAAGAAAATAAGATGGAAGAATTAGCCAAAAAAAGATTCAATTTGATATTTGATGAACAAAAACCTATTCAATTACTCAACGAACTTTATCAAGTCTGTCAACAAGAGGGATTATTAAGAACTACTTCAGAGACCACAAATCTTATCAATACAAAAGTTTTTATATCATATAATCATGCCGATAAAGCTTTAGCAAACCGACTAAAAGATGATTTAGAAAAAATAGGTATTGAAATTATTATTGATAGCGATAATCCTATCGGTTTTGATATTCCGACTTTTATTAATCAAAGTATCAATAAAGCTGAATTTGTCTTACAATTGATTTCAGAAAACTTTCTGAGTTCTGCTTGGGTGGCTCAGGAATCTATCAAAGCCTTTACTTTAGCTGAAATCACAGGCAAAGTAGTGTTGCCTTGTGAAATAGATGACGTTTTAAATAATAATGAATT
This sequence comes from Arcicella rigui, assembly GCF_034929435.1. Taxonomy (NCBI): domain Bacteria; kingdom Pseudomonadati; phylum Bacteroidota; class Cytophagia; order Cytophagales; family Flectobacillaceae; genus Arcicella; species Arcicella rigui. Next base: position 42,781 of record NZ_JAYFUM010000031.1, on the reverse strand, counting down.
TAGAACCCAAGCCATGAATAAGTTTGAAAGTCAACTTGGAAAGCTAAAAACTGAAATTGGTGAAAGACTTGATAAGGGAGAAAGCTTTGAAGATTTACAAGCTCAGTACCAACGAATTTTAGAATTAAAGAATAACTATGATAAAACTATTGCTGAGTTTAGAAAAAAGAACAGAGGCGATTTGCGTGGGAACAATTATGAAATTGGTTTAAAACAAATTATCAGCTCTATCAAAACCTATCAAGCAGGCAATGTCTAAAGCAAAAAACATCTATCGCTATCCCGGAGCAAACTCTTTTACTACTGAGCAAGCTCACTTGTTTATGGGACGTGAACAAGATAGGGAAAATCTTTATCAGCTTATTTTAGCCAGACAAATCGTAGTATTGTATGGAAAGAGTGGTTATGGTAAAAGTTCATTAATCAATGCAGGTATCATTCCGATGTTGGAGCAAGAGAGCTTTGAGAAACCCAAACACTTCTCTATCCGCTTGTACAACAAAGAACAAAGCATTGATGCTTTTTCAAAATCTCCCCTTAATACTTTTATAACAGCACTTTCGACAAATACAGAAGAATTGGCTTGGATGCAAGATTTTAAAAAGAATGCTTATCCAAGGGGGCTTTTGTGGTATTGGATAAAGCAACATCAAATTCAACAGCCAGAAGCTCCTATTATTTTATTCTTTGACCAATTCGAAGAACTTTTTACCTATTCTGAACAAGAAATAGAAGCATTTGCTGCGGAATTAAACTTATTGTTGTATCAGAGAATGCCCGACTTTTTGAGTAAACGAGAATACTTTACACAACTTGATAATCAGCAAACCAACTTTATTTTTACGAAACCTGATATAAAAATTGTTTTTTCTATTCGCTCAGACAGGATGTCTTTGTTGAATCGTCTTGCCAAATATTTGCCTAATATCCTAAAATTCAATTATGAATTAGATGCCCTTACTGAAAGCGAAGCCAGACAAGCCATTATCAAACCTGCTCAATTACAAGGGGAAGAATTTATCAACCCCACTTTTCGCTATGAAAACGCTGTAATAGATGCCATTATCAACAGAGTAAAAAATAGCTATGATGATAAAATAGAAACTGCCACTTTGCAGATTATCCTCCGCTTTATAGAAGAGCATAAAGTGCCTAAATTGGAAGGGAAGCCCATTACATTAGAACTTTTGGGGAATATCAAGGATATTTTCAAAGACTTTTATCAAACAAGCCTTAATAAACTTAGCAAAGAAGAAAAAGCCATTGTCAGCCAAACGATTGAGGAAAAGTTTATCCAAAACAACCAGCGTATCCCTTTTGCAGGCGACCACCTCAAACAAGAGTACCATTTAACAGATATTATGCTGGAGCAATTAGAAAAAAGCACCCTCCTCCGCAAAGAAAGAGACACCGCAGGACGCTTTATTTATGAAATTGGACATGATACCTTGATAGAACCAATTTTAGAATTTGCTAAGATTAGAGAACAAGAAGAAAAGCAAAAACGATTGCGTAAAAACATTGCCATTGTAGGAGCGATTGCTTTGGCATTTTTATTCATTATTTTTTATGTACTGCGTTTGACACAAAAGGCAGAACAAGCAAAAGAAGAAGCCCAAGAAGCATTATACCAATTGTATTACCAACAAGCCCAAACCGTAAAAGACAATGGCGATAATATTTTGCGAAATAAGGATACTATGACAGCCCAATATTATTATGAATCTGCCAGCGTAATATTAGAAAAAATACCCGAAACTGATAGCATAGCCACAGAGCTAAAAAGTGAACTACAAAAATTATTAAAAAAATGAGAATAGCCTTGATAATCCTAAGCATATTGCTCAACATGGCTGTATTGGCACAAAAGCCAAGTAAAAAGCCTAACAAAATTAGCTTTGAACATAAAATACAATTAGCCGATAAGCTTTTTAAAGAAGGCAAAACCATAGAAGCCATACAAAGCTATAATATAGCCCGTATTTTGGCTGGGACTGATAATGCTAAACATACAATTGTAGATAAAAGTATTGAAAAGGTATTTAATGCTATTGTTGAGCAGAAAAAAGATGCCATTGCCTATGAAAAAAGAGCAAAAAAAGCAGAAATAGAATCAAAAAATAATGAACAAAAAGCAAACTTAGCCAACAACAATGCAAAAGCTCTATTTTGGACGACACAAGCAAGTAAATTAAATCCTATACAAGGGTTAAGATTATTAGAAAAAGCCTCAAAAAAAACAAAAGATTCAAATACAATAAATAATATTAGGGAGGAAAGTAAAGCAATCTTTCAACAAAGTAATACTCATCAATGGAGAGAGAAGAAAAGATTTAATCAGAGTATTGTAGAAGTTAGCTTTTCTCCAGACACTCAATTGTTAATAACTAAAGATGAGAATAATATTTACAAAGTATGGGAGGTAAAAAGTGGTAAGAAGTATGATTTCTTAAAAGAAGAAAAAGGCATTATAGAAGTTATCTTTTCCCCAGATACTCAATGGTTAATAACTAAAGATGAGAATAATATTTACAAAGTATGGGGGGTGAAAAGTGGTAAGAAGTATGATTTTTTAAAAGAAGAACAAGGTATTCAAGAAGTCACTTTTTCTCCAGACAATCAATGGTTAGTTACAAATGATGCAAATAACATTCACAAAGTATGGGAGGTAAAAAGTGGTAAGATGTATGATTTCTTAAAAGAAGAAAAAGGTATTATAGAAGTTATCTTTTCCCCAGATACTCAATGGTTAATAACTAAAGATGAGAATAATATTTACAAAGTATGGGGGGTGAAAAGTGGTAAGAAGTATGATTTTTTAAAAGAAGAACAAGGTATTCAAGAGGTCACCTTTTCCCCAGACAATCAATGGTTAATAACCTTAAATGAGAATAATATTTACAAATTATGGGAAGTTAAAACTGGTAAATTTCCAGATTTTTTAAAAGAAGAACAAGGTATTCAAGAAGTCGCTTTTTCTCCAGATTATCAATGGTTAATAACCTTAAATGAGAATAATATTTACAAAGTTTGGGAAGTAAAAACTGGTAAAACTCCAGATTTTTTAAAAGAAGAAAAAGGCATTAAAGAAGTGACCTTATCCCCAGACAATCAATGGTTAATAACTAAAAATGAGAATAGTATTTACAAATTTTGGGAAGTGAAAACTGGTAAAGTTCAAGACTTTTTAAAAGAAGAAAAAGGCATTATAGAAGTGACCTTTTCCCCAGACAATCAATGGTTAATAACCTTAAATGAGAATAATATTTACAAATTTTGGGAAGTGAAAACTGGTAAAGTTCAAGACTTTTTAAAAGAAGAAAAAGGCATTATAGAAGTGACCTTATCCCCAGACAATCAATGGTTAATAACCTTAAATGAGAATAATATTTACAAAGTTTGGGAAGTAAAAACTGGTAAAGTTCAAGACTTTTTAAAAGAAGAAAAAGGCATTATAGAAGTGACCTTTTCCCCAGACAATCAATGGTTAATAACTAAAGATGAGAATAGTATTTACAAATTTTGGGAAGTGAAAACTGGTAAAACTCCAGATTTTTTAAAAGAAGAAAAAGGCATTAAAGAAGTGACCTTTTCCCCAGACAATCAATGGTTAATAACTAAAGATGTGTATAATATTTACAAATTTTGGGAAGTGAAAACTGGTAAAACTCCAGATTTTTTACAAGAAGAGAAAGGTATTCAAGAGGTCACCTTTTCCCCAGACAATCAATGGTTAATAACCTTAAATGAGAATAATATTTACAAATTATGGGAAGTTAAAATGGATATAATTCCCACTTTTCTGCAAGAAGTGAATATTTTCTTATTTTCTCCCGATAGTCAATGGCTCATCACTACAGATGGGAATGATAATTCCAAAGTCTGGTCAGTAGCAACGGGAAAATATTATGACTTTTTAAATGAAGAAAAAACGATTCGCTCCGCTACTTTTTCGCAAGATAGTAAATGGCTCATCACAACAGATCTGAATGATAATTCCAAAGTCTGGTCTGTAGAAACAGGAAAATATTATGACTTTTTAAAAGATGAAAAAAATATTTACACAGCTACTTTTTCCCAAGATAGTAAATGGCTCATCACAAAAGATTTGAATCGTAATGCCAAAGTCTGGTCTGTAGAAACAGGAAAATATTATGACTTTTTAAAAGATGAAAAAAAGATTAGCGAAGCTACTTTTTCGCAAGATAGTAAATGGCTCATCATAAGAGATGTGAATCGTAATGCCAAAGTCTGGTCAGTAGAAACAGGAAAATATCCAGACTTTTTAAAAGATGAAAAAAATATTTACACAGCTACTTTTTCGCAAGATAGTAAATGGCTCATCATAAGAGATGTGAATCGTAATGCCAAAGTCTGGTCAGTAGAAACAGGAAAATATTATGACTTTTTAAAAGATGAAAAAAAGATTAGCGAAGCTACTTTTTCGCAAGATAGTAAATGGCTCATCACAAAAGATGTGAATCGTAATTCCAAAGTCTGGTCAGTAGCAACAGGAAAATATTATGACTTTTTAAAAGATGAAAAAAAGATTTACACAGCTACTTTTTCGCAAGATAGTAAATGGCTCATCACAACAGATGTGAATTTTAATTCCAAAGTCTGGTCTGTAGAAACAGGAAAATATTATGACTTTTTAAAAGATGAAAAAAATATTAGTGAAGCTACTTTTTCGCAAGATAGTAAATGGCTCATCACAACAGATGAGAATCTAAATTACAAAGTCTGGTCATTGGCAAGTGGAAAACAAGCGGACTTTTTAAATGAAGAAAAAGAGATAAGTTCGGTCAATTTTTCAGAAGACAATAAAATTCTAAGTATCATCACTAAACACAAAGTAAAAACCTACGAAATAGCCACAGGCAAATTAATCCAAACTTTATGGTTAAATAAAGTGCCAACCCAAGCACAAATTATAGACAATCGCTATCTCTATGTCACCGTTGGTAAAGCCATTGTTAAAACAGATTTACAAACACAGCAGGGTAATTTAATGAGTTACGGCGATGGCGAGCCATTGGATTATAAATTTGAGGAAATACAAGAATGGATAAAGGTTTTTGGAGATAAATACCTCTTGCCTTTGGATGAAGAGATAAAGAAGAAATATGGAATCGATTGATTTGGGATTTGTGATGTCGGATTTCGGATTTGTTTTGAGTGTTGAGGATAATGCCATTTGGTATTAATCTCAACACTCGTTTATAAAAACCTCAATTCTCTAAAAATCTTAAAGCAAATAATCAAAAGTCAAAAAACTTATTTCTTACGTCTTTAATCTTCAAGTCCCAAAGTCTCAAAATAAATCTTTCTTCTTATGTCTTGCTTCTAAATATCTTCAAGTCCTAAAGTCCAAATTCCTAAAGTCTCAAAACAAAAAAATCTTGCTTCTTGTGTCTTGTCTCTAAATATCCTCAAGTCCTAAAGTCCAAAGTCCTAAAGTCCCCAAAATCAAAACTTAAACCCAAAATCCAACATCAACATCCCATTATTGGTAATAAGGTTACTAAAAGAATCAACATTATTGATTTTGCTAATACCTTTTTGATACTGCATCCCAAAGAAAAAAGAATCGTTACTTCCTTTTAAACAAGTTTCTCCCCCAAAGCCAATCATCACACTAAAATGGTAAGGTCTGAAAACAGCAGTAGCTTCTGGAAGTCTCTCTTGATATTGAGCGATAGGATTACTGCCTTTGTTTATGGCAGACTCTTTTACTTTCAAATTAAAAATCCCGCCAAACTGTAAATAGGCAGGGCAATCAGATAAAAGTCCATCGCTAAATACTTTTAAAGTAAGGGGTATTTGTAAACAGTGGAGGTTGAAAGCCGCATTGATATTCCTTTTTTCCTCAGCAGAAAGAGGTTTTTGATGAAACAATTCTTGTTTATAAAAACTAATAGTATCGGGCAAAGCGTAATCGACTCTTTTCAAAGTATAGAGCAAACCCGTACTCAGTGCGGTAGTTTCATTAAGATACAAATCGGCGATAGGGCCAATACTTCCGCCCAGTTTTGAAGAAACACTTTGCAGGCCTTTGAAGTCGCCAGAGGCATCAAGGCTATTCATACTTAGTGCTGGAGAAAACTTAAACCCAATACTTATTTTATAGAATCCCTCGTAAAGTTGGTTATAACGATGGTCATAACGAACACTTTGGGCATTGCCCTTCAGGAACAACAATAGAATAAAAAGGGTTAGAAATGCGTTTTTCTTCATAATTTTGTGTGCGTGATTAATTAATCTTAGGCAGATTGTTAGCTTCTTTGAATAAACGACAAATCTTTTTAGCAAAATATGCTTCAAAAATACATATACTTCCTTATTTCTTGCATGGCGATATTCCTTGGTGCTTGCCAAGCAGAACAAGAAACAAGCACAGACCCCGACGTTAGTAATATAGAAGTAAAGCTAAATATTCAACAACTTGATAAAGAATTACTTATCTGCAAAGATAAAGCTGATTTGTTGAATTTTTTCAAGAAACACCAAAGCATTGTTGTGAATTATTTTCAAACAAGTCCTGAAAATTTTGAAAAATTAGCCGACGATTTACTTCCAGTCATTACAAATCAAGCATTTAAAGACTTTTACGCACAGTCGCAAGAACCTGCATTTTTTGGCAATTCTCAGCTCCAAAATGATTTTCAGGAAGCTTTCCAACACTTAAAATATTACTATCCTGATTTCAAAGAGCCTAAAATTTGTACCATTTTCACAGGCTTTTATGGTCAGAATGTTTTGCCCAGTCCCGAAATTTTCGTTTCAGATACCTTAATCATCATTGGTTTAGATTATTTTATGGGCAAAAAAGGCAAGTTTCTTCCTGATATTTATGATTATCAATTAAGAAAAGCCAGTCCTGCTGCCATTGTTCCGCAAGTAGTTTTGCTATTATCAGCTAAATATAATGCAACCAATACAACTAACAAAACGTTGTTATCTGAAATGGTTTGGTACGGAAAAAGTTATGTTTTTGGGCATAGTATGATGCCTTCAAAAGCTGATAGCCTTTTTATTGGTTATTCGGATGCACAGTTGACGGATAGTTATAATTTCCAGAAAGAAATTTGGGCTCATTTTATCGACCATAAATTATTGTATGCCACCGAAGAACCCATCAAGGCTAAGTACGTAGGCGAGCGACCCAGTACGCCAGAAATCAGTGCTTCCTGTCCGGGAGGAATTGGGCGTTGGTTAGGTTGGCGAATTGTGGGTAAGTACTTTGATGAAAACGAAAAGCTTAGAATTCAAGATTTGATGAAAGAAACAGATGCCCAGACAATTTTTGAGGCATCAAAATACAAAGGATTACCAGATGAAGAATGATTTGGAGATGTTGGATTTGGGATTTCGGATTTCAGATTTGACTTTTTTGTATAAAGCTTAGAATTCACAATTGACTCAAAGCTCAAAGCTGATGGCTCAAAGCTACAAGCTGATAGCTAATAAATACATTTGACTCAAAGCTCAAAGCTAATGGCTGAAAGCTAATTAATAATTAAACCCAATAATGGCAAAGCGTAGTAGTAATTTTGGGGCAGAAGTGCCACCAGAAGATAAGAAAAAAGTAACGAAAGAAGGTTTTCAAAAAGCCTTAAAAATTTTCAGATTCACCCTTCCTTACAAAGGCACATTTGCAATTGGTTTTGTGTTTTTGATACTCTCACAGATTACTTCCATGAGTGTTCCCTTGTTGATGGGACAAATGGTAGGAGCAATTGTTTCTCCCGACCAAATGGCAACTGCTGGAGCAGGAATGAGTGGCGGAATGGTAACAGACAAACTTCAAAATGTTTTTCAAGAAGCACCCAAATTTACGCTGAATGAAGTAACCTTAATTTTTGTCGTTTTATTGATACTCCAAGCCGTTTTTTCGTTTTTCAGAGTATTCACATTTACAAGAGTATCGGAGCAATCCATGCGTGACCTCCGCAATGCCCTTTACTCTAAAATCATTACTTTGCCTGTGCCTTTTTTTGAAAAAAATCGTGTAGGTGAGTTAATGAGTAGAATCACGACAGACGTTTCGCAATTGCAAGATGTACTTTCCATTACTTTAGCAGAACTCTTTCGTCAGATTTTTACTTTGGTCGGCGGTATTATTTTAATCTCATATTTGTCGAGCAAGCTTACTCTTTTTATGTTGCTTACTTTTCCACTTTTGGTAGTAGCAGCAATCGTTTTCGGAAAATTCATCCGTAAAAATGCCAAAAAAGTACAAGACGAATTAGCCGCAACAAATATTATTGTAGAAGAAACTTTACAGTCAATCAACGTTGTAAAAGCATTTACCAACGAAAGTTTGGAAGCACATCGTTATGGATTATCGGTACAAAAAGTAGTTGATTATGCCTTGAAAGCGGCAACCTTCCGAGGGGGATTTATCTCTTTTATCATTTTCGTACTGTTTGGCGGTGTGGTAGGCGTAGTTTGGTATGGTGGTAATTTGGTTTTACAAGGCGAATTATCTTTCAAAGACCTTTTCACATTTATTATTTATACAGGTTTTATTGGTGGTTCTGTGGGAGGTTTGGGCGATATGTATGCCCAAATTCAGCGAACAGTGGGTGCTTCTGAACGTATTTTGGAGATTCTTGGAGAAGAATCAGAAGTAAAAATTACAGATGTTACCGTGCCAAGTAAAACACCTGAAACCCTAAAAACAGTAGCAGGAACGCCTAAAATTCAGTATCGCAATGTTGCCTTCCAATATCCTTCTCGCCCAGATATGCCTGTGCTGAAAGACGTTTCTTTATCGGTAAAATCAGGAGAAAAGATTGCTTTGGTAGGGCATTCGGGTGCAGGAAAATCTACGATTGTACAATTGTTGATGCGTTATTATCAGCTTGCTAAAGGTGAAATTTTGGTAGATGGTAAAAATATTAATACTTATGATATTACAGAACTGAGAAAGAATATCGCTATTGTGCCACAAGAAGTAATGCTTTTTGGCGGTACGATTTATGAAAATATCGCCTACGGAAATCCAGAAGCCAACGAAAGTATGGTGATTGAAGCCGCCAGAAAAGCTAATGCTTTAGACTTTATTAATTCATTTCCAGAAGGATTTAAAACTATTGTGGGCGAACGTGGCGTAAAACTTTCGGGTGGACAACGCCAGCGAATTGCCATTGCTCGTGCGATTCTGAAAGACCCAGCGATTTTGGTGTTGGATGAAGCGACAAGTGCTTTGGATTCGGAATCTGAAAAATTGGTTCAAGATGCTTTGGATAGACTAATGCAAGACCGCACAACGATTATTATTGCTCACCGTTTGGCAACGATTCGTAATGTTGATACCATTTATGTATTGCGAGATGGTGAAGTTGCCGAGAAAGGTACACACGAAGAATTGGTATTGATTGATGAGGGAATTTATGCTAACTTAGTAAAGTTGCAGTTTGACAATGCAATGTCCATAGAATGAAAGCAGCTATTAAAGATACTTTAAAGTCATATAACCTTCGCCAGACGGATTGTCGTGAAGGTATTTTGGATGTCTTTATGAGTAAAGAACACGCTCTTGCTCATGCCGACGTAGAGGCTCAATTAACAGAACAGTTTGATAGAGTAACGGTTTACAGAACATTAAAAACCTTTGTGGATAAGGGTTTGATTCATAAAGTACTTGATGATGAGGGAGGAGTGAAGTATGCTCTTTGTAAGGATAATTGCCATGCAGGCGACCACAAACACCACCATGATCACGTGCATTTTAAATGTACTTCTTGTGGACTCACTACTTGTTTAGACCACGTGGTGATTCCTTCGTTTATTCTTCCAGAAGGCTATAAGCGTGTTGAAACCAATTTGTTGGTGCAAGGGATTTGTAAAGAGTGTAATCTTTGAGATGAAAGACACAAGAGGCAAGATACAAGAAGCAAGAGATAAGAAGCGAGAGATAAGAAGCAAGATACAAGAGGAGAGTTACAATATTTAAGACTTTACCGAGATTAACTGTAAATCACCTCATTTAACTCTCACTTCTTGTTTCTTTAGTCTTACGTGTTGGTTCTTATCTCTTATCCCTTACTTCTTATCTCTTGTATCTTGGTTCTTGTATCTTGCTTCTTGTATCTTGCCTCTCTCTAACCCTCCATCAAATAAGCCTTAATAAACTCATTAATTTCTCCATTCAATACCGCATCCGTATTAGAAGTTTGGTAATTCGTTCGGTGGTCTTTTACTCGTCTGTCATCCAATACATAACTTCTGATTTGTGAACCCCACTCAATTTTCTTTTTACCTGCTTCTACTTCTGCTCTGGCGGCATTGCGTTTATCAATTTCGATTTGATATAATTTCGATTTCAAAAGTCGTAAAGCTACTTCTTTGTTCATCAATTGCGAACGCTCTTGCTGACAAGCGATGATAATTCCCGAAGGTCGGTGCGTTAAACGAACAGCCGTTTCTACTTTGTTTACGTTTTGTCCACCTGCTCCGCCCGAACGGAATGTATCCCAATCAATATCTGCTGGATTTACCTCAATTTCGATAGAATCATCCGCCAAAGGATACACATACACCGAAGCAAATGAAGTATGGCGACGAGCGTTTGAATCAAAAGGAGAAATTCTTACCAAACGATGTACACCGTTTTCAGATTTCAGGTTTCCATAAGCATATTCGCCGTCGATTTCTAAAGTAACTGATTTAATACCTGCCACATCACCATCGTTGTGGTCGGCTTCTTTTACTTTGAAACCATTTTTTTCAGCCCACATAATGTACATCCGCATCAGCATACTTGCCCAGTCTTGCGATTCCGTTCCACCAGCACCTGCATTAATTTCAAGTACTGCCGACATACTATCGCCTTCTTCAGACATCATTTTGCGGAATTCCAATTCAGCTAATTTCTCTTCTAATTTTGCTCCCTCGGCATCTACTTCTGCTTCGGTAGCTTCGCCCATTTCGTAAAATTCCCAAATGGTATCAAGGTCACCGACCAAGCCATTGAGCTGGTCGAAGCCAATCGTCCAGAATTTCAAAGCCCTAATTTTCTGCATGGTAGATTCTGCTTTTTTAGAATCAGCCCAAAACTCAGGGTCGAGCGTAATTACTTCTAATTCTTCAATCTGGAATTTCTTATTATCGTAGTCAAAGATACCCCCTTAAAGCCTCTACTTTGGCTTTCAGGTCATTGAACCTGTCTTTTGTCATGCGTTTAAATGTTAGTTTTTAAGAGATAATCAGATAGCCATTCGGTAAATGATTGTTGATGTTGTGGCTATTTTATAAAAAAATATCTGCAAAGATAGTTAGAAAAAACAAAGCCTTCTAAAATTATTGATTTAGAAGGCTTTGTCGAGAAATCTTTCTTGAGACTACAAATAAGGATTTTTAGGAAATTCGTAATATAGATAACCTTCATTTTTTAGCTTACTAATAGTTTCCTGAGTAGGCAACGTTTTGAAAATAACCGCACTGAGTACTTGATATGGCAAAATGCCTAATTTACAAAGTAAGTTATCTCTCCGAAGTTTCGACTGAATTTTACGAAATGCCGCCGAACGAGCGTCCGCTGTTTCAGTATCAAGTCCAGCCTTCCAATAGGAATTATTAATCCCTTTAAAAGCAATGGCAGGTAAATTCATTCCCATCGCTATTTTTTCCATTTCTCTGTCCGAAAGTTTGAAAACATAATTGCCCACTTCTTCAAAAGAATAACGGTTTTTCCAGAATTTCTGTAAAATAGTTGGGTCGAAACGGTCAAGAATATTTTTGATAGCCAGCATCAATGGCATTTTTGTAAGCGGGTCTTGTGGTTCAACCAAAATAATGGCTTTTTTCGCTACTCTAATCATTTCATAAACCCCCAAGTAAGCTCTCGGAAAATGATGATAGGCTTCTTTGCAAAAGACGTAGTCAAAAGAATTGTCTTCAAAAGAAAGTTTTTCAACATTTTCTACCGAAAAATCATCAATCAGTTTTTGTTCTTTTACCAAAGGCAAAAATGCTCCGCCGATGTCAGTAGCCATTACTTTACAACCTTTTCGGGCGAAGTAGTTGGCATCAAAACCGTAGCCATCGCCAACGGTTAGCCAATGGTCTTTAGAAGAAATAAGCGGATTTGCCAAAGCAAATAGACGTTCGTGCAACCAATACTCAGCGGTGTTTTGTTCAATACTTTTTTGCCATTTACGGATGGTGTTCAAGCGTTTCTCTTGGTCGGGGTATTGCTTGGCAAACCAAGATTCATGCGAAAGGTAACTGGTTTCTTCAAATGAGTTTTTTTCAACAGTATTTTTCATTGTGTGAATAGGGAATCATAAAATAGAGTTTATCGTTTGACTAATGTACAGGAATTTTTTTGGGGATGAGTATTCTTCATAAAAATAAAATTTAAAGAGATAAAGCTGAATGACTTATAGTTCATCTAAAAACTTCTTCATAACTCCCTTTCAATTCCCTGCTTATCCTTATCTTTGTGGTGAAATTTTGAAATTACCCTTAAAAAATAAAAATTAAATGGCACAAGTTTATGATTTAATCGTGATTGGCTCAGGTCCGGGTGGATATGTAGCGGCAATCCGTGCTTCGCAATTGGGTTTGAAGTGTGCGGTAGTGGAACGTGAGTCTTTAGGTGGTATCTGTCTGAACTGGGGTTGTATTCCTACAAAGGCATTATTAAAGTCTGCACAAGTATTTGAATACATCAAACATGCCGCAGATTACGGAATCACGGTTTCAGAATCTCATGCCGACTTTGGGGCAGTCATTAAGCGTTCTCGTGGTGTTGCAGATTCTATGTCAAAAGGTGTTCAATTCTTGATGAAAAAGAACAAAATTGACGTAATTATGGGTAACGGCAAAGCCTTGAAAAACAAAAAAGTTGAAGTAACGGCTGCCGATGGCAAAGTAACAGTTTATGATGCTAAAAACATTATGATTGCTACTGGTGCAAGAGCAAGAGCTTTACCAAATATTCCGATTGATGGCGTAAAAGTAATCGACTACCGTAAGGCGATGTCATTAGAAAAACAACCTAAATCTTTGGTGGTTATCGGTTCTGGTGCTATCGGTGTAGAGTTCGCTTATGTGTATGCAGCAATGGGAACGAAAGTAACAATTGTTGAATTCATGCCAAACATTGTTCCTGTTGAAGACGAAGATGTTTCAAAAGAATTAGCGAAACAATATAAAAAATTGGGTATTGATGTTCACACAAACTCTTCGGTAGAATCAGTTGATACTACTGGCGAAGGTTGTAAAGTATCAGTAAAAACACCAAATGGCAATATTACGATTGATTCAGACATCGTATTATCAGCAGCAGGTGTAATTTCAAACCTTGAAAATATTGGTTTAGAAGAAGTAGGCATCATTACTGATAAAGGTAAAATTTTAGTAAACCAATGGTATGAAACTAACATTCCGGGCTATTATGCTATCGGTGATGTTACACCAGGGCCAGCTTTGGCACACGTAGCTTCGGCAGAGGGTATCATTTGTGTTGAAAAAATCGCTGGACATAAAGTTGAGCCTTTAGATTATTCAAACATTCCGGGCTGTACTTACTGTACTCCTGAAATTGCTTCAGTAGGTTTAACGGAAAAGAAAGCCAAAGAAGCAGGTTACGAAATCAAAGTTGGTAAATTCCCATTCGTAGCGTCTGGTAAAGCTACTGCGGCTGGTGCAAGAGATGGCTTTGTAAAAGTAATTTTTGATGCTAAATATGGTGAATTCTTAGGAGCTCACATGATTGGCTACAATGTAACTGAAATGATTGCAGAAGTAGTAGTAGCTCGTAGATTAGAAACGACTGCTCATGAAATCATGACGGCGATTCACCCACACCCAACTATTTCAGAAGCTATCAAAGGAGCTACTGAAGCAGCTTATGGTTGTGCAGTTGACTTGTAAAAAATAAATAAGTATAAATAGATAGTTCAGAATCCCTTTTCCATCGGAGAAGGGATTTTTTTGTAAGACGGGTTTCCAACCCGTCAAAATAGACGAGTTGGAAACTCGTCCTACCAAAACCATAAACCTTTATCAAGCCATGAAAAACCTGTATTTTATCTTTTTATTTACTTGTACTTGCTTTTACTCTTTTGCCAGTAAAACGCAGTACAATACTGATGTCTTAATCGTTGGTGGCGGAACAAGCGGTGTTATGGCTGGTATTCAGGCAGCACGATTGGGCGTAAAAGTAATTATTGTTGAAGAAAGTGTTTGGATTGGTGGAATGCTCACCGCTGCAGGCGTAAGTGCTATCGACGGCAACCATGAATTGCCCTCTGGACTTTGGGCTGAATTTAGAACGAATATTGAAAAACATTATGGTTCAAAACAAGCATTGGCTTCTGGTTGGGTAAGTCAGGTAATGTTTGAACCCTCGGTAGGGGAGAAAATTTTGCGTGAAATGTGTGCCAAAGAGAAAAATCTGTCGGTGATTTCAGCGGTAAAACTATTGAACATTAAAAAGAAAGCTGATACATGGCAATTAGACTTTTCGGATGATATTTCAATTAAAGCTAAATTATTAATAGATGCCACAGAATTGGGCGATGTGGCTGCCAAATTAGGCGTAAAGTACGATGTGGGGATGGATGCTAAAGCTACTTATCAAGAAAGAATTGCTCCAGAAAAAGCCAATAATATTGTCCAAGATTTGACTTACGTCGTTATTCTCAAAGAATTTGATAAAGACGTAACGATTCCCAAACCTGCTTCTTATAATAAAAATGATTTTATCTGTGCCTGCGAAAAGCTTTGTCCCGATAAACAAATGCCTCGCCTATGGGACTGCGAAAAAATGAAAACTTATGGGAAATTGCAAAATGGCAAGTACATGATTAATTGGCCAATTAATGGCAATGATTTTTATGCCAATTTGGTAGAAATGAATGATTTACAAAGGAAAGAAGCCATCCAGAAAGCCAAAGAACATACGTTGAATTTTGTATATTTTATGCAAACGGAATTGGGCTGGAATACGCTGGGTTTGGCGGATGAATTTCCAACTGCCGATAAATTGCCGATGATTCCTTACCATCGTGAAAGTCGTAGAATTCATGGATTGGCTACACCAAACATGAATCATTTAGAAAAACCTTTCGACCAAGCTGAACCACTTTATCGCACAGGTATTGCCGTTGGCGATTATCCCATCGACCAACATCATGGCAAAAATACGGCTGCACCCGATTTGTACTTTGTGCCTGTTCCTTCTTTTAATATTCCTTTGGGAAGTTTAATTCCTGAAAATGTGGATAACTTAATTGTTGCCGAAAAATCTATTTCTGTTTCAAATTTGGTGAATGGGGCGAGTCGTTTGCAACCTGTGGTGATGGGAATTGGGCAGGCAGCAGGTACTTTGGCGGCGATTGCCGTTCAAGAAAAAAAGCTTCCTAAAGATGTTTCTATCAGAAAAGTACAAGATAAATTACTGAAAGCGAAGGCTTATCTGATGCCTTATTTGGATGTAAAGCCCGACCACCCTAACTTTGAAGCTATTCAAAGAATTGGAGCAACGGGTATTTTGAAAGGTGAAGGAAAAAATTACAAATGGTCGAACCAAACTTGGTTTTATCCTGATTCTGTAATGACTAACGGGGCTGTGATTGCCTCTTTAAAAACCTTTTTTCCCAATCTCAGTATGCAAGCCAATGAACAAGTATTGGAAGAAAAGTTGGTTGCTGATGACGCTTTTGAGATTTTAACCAAAATTCAGCCTTTGCCTGCTGATTATTTGCAACATCTTTTGAAAGATTATCCTAACAGAAACGAGCCAATCACCAGAGCAAAATTGGCTGATTTGATGGATAAAATCATTGACCCTTTTCATCGAAAAGAAGTGGATTTTAAAGGAAACTTTAAGCCTTGAGCTTTCAGTTTTTGGTCGTCGGCTTTAAAAGAAACTTTAATATTTTAGAATATGTTGATTAATCTTAGTGATAAATTATAAGAAAGTGACTCAGAATAAAAATGTAATTTTCCAGCATCTGGGATTAATAGATTATCAAACCGCATGGGATTATCAAGAGAAACTCCATGCTGAAATTGTTGAAATAAAGCTAAGAAACAAAACGCTTGCTGCTGAAAATCAAGAGCTAACGCCCAATTACTTGCTTTTTTGCGAACACCCTCATGTTTATACTTTAGGCAAAAGTGGCAAACCCGAACATCTTTTATTAGATGAAAATGGTTTAGAAAAATACGAAGCAAAGTATTATAAAATCAACCGTGGTGGCGATATTACTTATCACGGGAAAGGGCAATTGGTGGGTTATCCGATTTTTGATTTAGAAAATTTCTTTACAGATATTCATAAATACATGCGTTTTCTGGAAGAAGCCGTGATTCGTACTTGTGCTGATTTTGGGATTGATGCTGGAAGAATTCAAGGTTTAACAGGCGTTTGGATTGACCATCTCGAACAGAAAAATCCAAGAAAAATCTGTGCAATGGGCGTAAAAGCCAGTCGCTGGGTAACGATGCACGGCTTTGCTTTGAACGTTAATACTGACTTGAGTTATTTTAAACACATCGTTCCTTGTGGAATAGACGATAAAGCCGTTACTTCTATTGAACAAGAGTTAGGAAAACCCCAAGATTTCCAAGCCGTTTCGGATAGCATGGCGAAACATTTAAAAGATATTTTTGAAATTAAAGCCTTGAGCAGCGAGCGATGAGCTGTGAGCTTTTTGATTTTAAAATTAATATTGCATAGTAAAGTAAAAAAACTCACAGCTCATAGCTCAAGGCTCACAGCAAAATTAAATAATGAAAAAAGACATAGAATTTCCGAATGTTGAAGGCGTAAAGATTGCGATTGCCCAAAAAGTAAATGAATTAAACGAAGTAGAATGGGAAGTGTATTTGATTAACCGTTTGGCTGTTGCTTTAGAAACCGTTTTTGTAAATTCACGTGGATATGGTTTTGAGTCGGATGGAAAAGAAGTAAAAACTTCGCAGTTACGTCATTTTTATAAAGAAGTACCTGCCAAAGAAATTATTAAAGTAGAGATGATTTCACCAGAAGTTTTTCATTTGAATAATGAGTTTTGGGTGAGTTATTATATTGGTAATCAGATTTTTGATAAAAAATTTATCTTTGTTCCTGAATCTATCCGTGAAGAAAATCTTATACATATTCATCAGTTGGATTTGAAGGGAATTTTGCATGAGTAGGGTTTTGGACTTTAAGATTAAAGAGACAAGAAGCAAGATACAAGACATTTTATCTTTGGGGACTTTAGGACTTTAGGATGAAAGAGGAAAGAAGCAAGAGGCAAGATATTTTATTTTTGGAGACTTTAAGACTTTAGGACTTTAAGATGAAAGATACAAGAAGCAAGATATTTTTGATTTTAAGACTTTAGGACTCTAAGATGAAAGAGGCAAGAAGCAAGAGAGAAGACAAGATTTTTGGACTTTAAAACTAAAAAACAAGTAATTGTTAAATATAAATACTCAAAGCTGATAGCTCGTTGCTTACAGCTAAATAATTAACATCTACATTGCTCAAAGCTGATAGCTCACTGCTGACGGCTCAAAGCTCATAACTCACAGCTTATCATGGACTTTCAAAAATTTGCTAAAAACCTATTATTTATCGACATAGAAACTGTTTCGGGTGAAAGTGATTTTAATTTACTTTCCGATAGAATGAAGGCTTTGTGGTTGCATAAAGCAAGTTACTTGGCAAATCCAAATACTTTGAGTGATGAAGATTTTTACTTTGATAGAGCAGGAATTTATGCCGAATTTGGCAAAATTGTATCCATTGGTTTAGGCTTTTTTCATTGGAACGATGAGCAAGAAATTTGTTTGAAAGTAAAATCTATCAGCGGACACGACGAAGCAACGCTTTTGAATGAATTCAAAAATCTTGTTGAAAAAAAATATAAAGCTGATTTAGCCTTTTGTGCCCACAACGGAAAGGAGTTCGATTATCCCTATTTATGCAGAAGGATGTTGGTAAATGGCATCGAAATTCCGAGAGCTTTGCAGATTGCTGGCAAAAAACCTTGGGAAATTCAGCACTTCGATACTTTAGAAATGTGGAAATTTGGCGATAAAAAGCACTACATTTCACTGGATTTATTGGCTTGTTTGTTCAATATTCCCAGTAGCAAAAGTGAATTATCGGGCGATAAAGTGAATTTTACTTATCACAAAGAAAACGATTTAGCTAAAATCGCCACTTACTGCCGTGAAGACATTATTGTATTGGCACAAGTATTTTTGAAATACCAAAGTATGGATTTGGTAAAAGAAGAAAATATCGAAAGAATTTAAGATTTTACTTTTGTGTCTTCGTATTTCTTAGGGGCATACAAAAAACCAAAAGCCTCTGCACCTTCACGCTCATGTACTTTGTGGTGAATGTAATGAGCCTTCATAATGCGTTTCATGTAAGGATGTTTTGCCACAAACTTGATTTTGATTCTGCGATGAACAATTACATCATGGAAAATAAAGTAGAAAATTCCATATAAAGTAACGCCCAAGCCAATCCAAAATAAGTACCAGAAATCTGGATTAAAATTCCCCAAAGCAATCGTAGCGATTGAAACCGTAGAAAAAACTACTGCAAACAAATCATTTTTTTCAAGTACTTCATTGTGATGAACATGGTGCGAACGATGCCAACGCCACATAAAGCCGTGCATAATATACTTGTGTGTAAACCAAGCCGTGCCTTCCATCAAAATAAACGTCCCGAATAATAAAATAAGTTTGATAAGCATTTTGATTAAGTTTATGAGTTAGTTATTGGTAAATAGTGATTGGTGATTAGATTTTCAAGTCACAAACTAATTACAACAAATATGCAATAATCATATTTGTTACTCTCTTAACCAAATGTAGATATTTTTGTTTGCGTAACACAAACTTTTGAGTGCGGAGTTTTCTGAGTACTGAGTGTTGAATGCTGAGTGAGGAGTAACTTTACTTTTATTCCTCATTCAAAACTCCTCACTCCGAAACCTCCTCATTCAGCATTCAACACTCAGCACTAAAAACTATTCTAATTCCATCGGTACTTCCATCAATAATAATTCAACACCATTTTCGGTTTTGAAATTTATTGCTGAAATACCTTCCAATCCCAGACCGTCACGCAAGCTTAGTTCTTCGCCAGCAGTACTTACGCTGCCGTTTACTACCAAAATGTACAGGCCGTTTCCCTCACGGTTGATTTTATAAGTAAATTCTTTGCCAGCCTCAAATTTTCCCATACTAAAATAAGCGTCTTGATGAATGCCTAAAGTATTAGGAATATTGGCTTCGATGGGCGTTACCAACAACTGAAAATTGTTATGCTGTGCTTCCACATCAAACTTCATTTGGTCGTAGCGTGGCTTTACATTTCCTTTATTCGGGAAAACCCAAATTTGGAACAACTTTAAAGTTTGGTCACTAAGATGGTTAAACTCTGAATGATAAACACCCGTTCCAGCCGACATTACTTGCACTTCGCCTTTCGTAATAATACCATGATTGCCTTGATTGTCTCTGTGTTCAACCACACCTTCTGTCGGAATCGTAATGATTTCCATATTATCGTGTGGGTGCATTCCGAAACCTCTTCCGCCAGCAATTTGGTCATCATTCAATACTCTCAGTACGCCAAAATGTACTCTTTTAGAGTCGTAGTAACCCGAAAAAGAAAACGTTAAGCGAGTTTTCAACCAACCGTGGTCAGCCTGTCCACGAGTATCAGCTTTGTGTAAGGTTTTTTTGAGGGCTGTTCCGAATGTAGTTTCCATCTTTTTAATGATTAAAATTAGTTTTGAGCTGTGAGCTTTCTGCAATGAAATTGTAATTTTAAGATTTGCCATCTTTTCTGAAGTTGACAAATCTTAAATGATAAACTCACTAATTCACAATTCACGCAATCACAATTAATTACGCTTGTTTCACCAACTGAATATTCGCAATCAATTTTACGTCTTCACTTACCAAGGCACTTCCTGCTTCTGTGATTGCGTTCCAAGTTAAACCAAAATCTTTACGATTGATTTTACCTTTCAATTCAAAACCTGCTTTTACATTTCCCCAAGGGTCAGTGGCAGTTCCGTTATATTCTACTTCCAAAGTTACTGGTAAAGTAACATCTTTGATGGTTAAATCACCCACTAATTCAAAATCGTCACCGTCTTTTGTGAAAGAAGTAGATTTGAATGATAAAGTTGGGAATTGTTCAGCATCAAAGAAATCTGCACTTTTCAAGTGACCGTCACGTTGTTCGCTGTTTGTATTGATTGAAGCAACATTTGCTTCAAATGCGATAGAAGCACCATCAAAATCATCACCAGCTTCTACTGAACCGCTGAATTCTTTGAAGTTTCCTGTTACTGTTGTAATTACTAAGTGTTTTACTTTAAACTGAATTTCTGAGTGTGAAGCGTCGATTGCCCAAGTTGCATTTGCCATTGTATTGTTAGTTAAAAAGTTTTTTAAATATTTAATGTATATACATTTAATGTTATAACACACAAATATAGAATAGGTTCAATTGAATTAAAAATTTTTTGAAAAAAATAATTAAAAAATAAAATGCTACACATTCGCTCATCCGAAATCCCAAATCTCCAATCCGCCATTCATTACGCTTATTATATTGAAATACATTCCGTAATTTTGTTTGATTAATTCGCCAACACAAATTGTGTCCAAAAGTTTAAAGCTATTTTGGTAATGAGATTTCTGATTTCGGGAATTGGATAAAATGATATTATTTTTAATAAAATACGTAAAAAAAGAAATCCTTTAACAAAGCCGAAATCTAACATCTGAAATCCGAAATCAACAAAAAATACAAATGATAAATCAACAAATCTTTGTGCTGAAATTCACGTTGAAGTGGCTTTTAATGGCAGTACTTGTCGGTTTGGCAATTGGTTCTGCTTCGGCTTTCTTTTTAGTTTCACTCGATTGGACGACCCACTTCCGTGAAAATCATCCTTGGTTGATTTGGTTTTTGCCATTGGGCGGTTTGGCGGTTGGTGCTATTTATCATTACTTCGGACAAGACGTAGCAAAAGGAAATAATCAATTGATTGAAGAAATTCAGCATCCTGAAAAAACAATTCCTTTTAAAATGATGCCGCTGATTTTATTGACTACTTTGCTTACGCATTTGGTTGGAGGTTCGGCAGGAAGAGAAGGAACGGCTGTACAAATGGGCGGTGCAATCGCTGATTTTTTTACAAAACCTTTAAAATTCAACGACTTAGACCGAAAGATATTGTTGATGATGGGCATAAGTGCTGGTTTCGCTTCGGTTTTTGGTACTCCTTTGGCAGGAACAATTTTTGCTTTAGAAGTAGCTTTTATCGGGAAAGTACGCTACGAAGCCATTTTGCCAAGTCTTTTTTCAGCTTTGGCTGCGGATTATACTTGTCAAGTAATTTGGCAAGTCGGGCATACGCAATACGGCATTTCGGCAGTGCCACATTTAACCATTCCGACAATTTTGTGGGCGATGCTTGCAGGTATTTTGTTTGGTTTAGTCGGAATGTTATTTGCCAAAAGCACCCATTTTTGGAGTAATTTATTCAAAAGTAAAATTACTTATCCACCTCTGCGACCCGTAGTCGGTGGCGTACTTTTAGCCATTTTGTTTTTTGCGGTAGGTACTTCAAAGTATAATGGTTTGGGCGTACCAGTAATTGTTGAATCGTTTAGCGAAAAACTACCTTTTTATGATTTTTTAGCAAAAATCTTTTTCACATCGCTTACTTTAGGTTCAGGGTTTAAAGGTGGCGAAGTAACGCCCTTGTTTTATATCGGAGCAACGATGGGAAATGCTTTGACGAATTTTATTCCGCTTCCCATAGCACTTTTGGCTGGAATGGGTTTTGTCGGTGTTTTTGCAGGAGCTTCCAACACGCCAATTGCTTGTACTTTGATGGGCATAGAATTGTTTGGGGCTGATGCCGCTATTTATTTAGCTTTGGCTTGCGTGATGGCTTACGCATTTTCGGGTCATGCGGGGATTTATTCAGCTCAAAAAATAGCCGTGAAAAAATACCAAGAACCCGACGAAACTTTTTTATAAACAAAGCCATGAAAAAGATAATAATTACCTTGATGTTTATGATGAATGCCATATCAGAAAATTACGCTCAAAATTTAGGAAAAGTACTTCACGAAAATCACGATATTTTCCGTGAATCAACGGTTACAAAACGTAGATTCGGATACCAAACTTTGGTGGATAGAATTGAACTAATGAAAAAAAATCCTTTGTTTGAAGTATCAAAAGCTACGCAGTCGAGTGAAGGAAGAGATATTTTCTTGATAAAATGTGGAACAGGAAAAACCAAAGTATTGCTTTGGTCACAAATGCACGGCGATGAAGCTACGGCAACCATGGCTTTGATGGACATTTTTAATTTCTTGGAAAATAAAAAAAGTACTGCCAACGAAGACCAAACACTGACGCAATTGCGAACAGATTTGCTGAAAGAATGCACTTTTTATTTTGTTCCGATGTTGAATCCTGACGGGGCGGAAGCTTGGACACGCTACACTGCTTTGGGAATTGATATGAATCGTGATGCTTTGGCTTTGCAAAGTCCAGAAGGACGTTTATTGAAAAAATTAGTTTTTGATTTAAAACCTGATTTTTCATTCAATCTTCACGACAAAGGCAGACGTTACTCGGCTGGTAAAACGGGAAATTTAGCCACTATTTCTTTTTTGGCAACGGCTTATAACGAAGCTCAAGAAGTAAACGAAACCCGCAAAAAAGCCATGTTGATTATCGTCGGAATGAATCATGCTTTGCAATCATTTATTCCGAATGCTGTTGGAAAGTGGCCTTCAGATTTTGAACCAAGAGCTTTTGGCGATAATATTCAAAAATGGGGTTCGACTTTGATTTTGATAGAATCGGGCGGTTTCAAAGGAGACCCAGAAAAACAGTACATCCGAAAACTAAATTTTGTTTCAATCCTTACGGGTTTGAAAATGATTTCGGATAAATCTTACGAAAAAGAAAATATCAAAGAGTACGATGCAATTCCTGTAAACGATAAAGTGATTTTTGATTTAATTATTAGAAATGCCACTATCAAAAAAGGAAATAGTACTTATCAAGCCGATATTGCCATTAATCGAAATGAAAAACCTGTAAAAGGCAGAGACTATTTTACACAAAGTTCTGTAATTGAGGAGATTGGCGATATGTCGGTGTTTTTTGGTACAGACGAAATTGATGCCACAGGCTTGACATTCAGTGCAGAAAAAGAAATTGGTTTGGGGCAAAAAGCTGATTTTGAATTAGTAAAAGACGGAAAAGTAATTTATAAAATTAATAACGGAGTAAAATTGTAACTTGATTCAGTGAATCAGGAAAAATGTATGGAGAATCCAGTAATGATTTTAGGTGCAGGCGGTTTAGGAGCTGTCGCCCTTGATATTTTCAAGACAAATAATGTGGTAGTCTATGCTTTTTTGGACGACAACAAAGAATTACATAATACTGAAATCGACGATGTAATCGTGATGGGAAGTACCGACGACGAAGATTATACTAAATTAATCGGGAAAAGATGTGAAGTATTTATCGCTATTGACGAATTGAAAGTTCGTCAGAATTTGGTAGAAATGTTGCATAACGATAAAAAAGTACAACCTGTAAATGCAATTCACGAACAAACTGCCATTGCCGCTACTGCTACTATCGGTCATGGAAATTTGATTTCAGCAGGAACAATCATTAACGCACGTGCCGAAATCGGAAGCCATAATTTACTCCACAGCCGTGTGATTATCGACTATGATGCCAAAATAGGAGATTTTGTACAAATCGGCTCGGGAAGTATTATTGGTTCGGGCGTTTCTATTGACGATAACGTTTTTATTGGCTCAGGCGTAACAATTGTTTCAGGCGTGAAAATCGGAAAAGGAGCAAGAATCGGAGCAGGTTCGGTAGTGGTTGAAAGTGTGAAAGCTCGTGAAACAGTTTTCGGAAATCCAGCGAAGAAAGTATAAATTTTTGATAAAAATTGCATCAGCGGAACGGTTTATAAATCGTTCCGCTGATGTTTTATTTGAAGGAGAATTTATAACAAAAGTAGTTTTTTAAAAATAGATTCAATTATTTTTTGACAATTGAATCTCATAATTAATACTTCAAAACGCATATTTACATCAATACTTCTTGAAGGCTAACTTCTGTTTCTTGAATGTCTAAGTTTACTTGTCTTCCTATTGGCATAGTCCAATTTTCAGGTTCATGTCCCACAGGGAAATTATAGCAAACTGGAAACGAATATCCTGCAACGGCATCTTGAATAATTTCATTAGCAGTTTTTCCGAAAGGTACTGTATTGTCTTGCAAATCAGAAAAATGACCGACAATTAATCCTGCTAAATTTTCTAATTTCCCTGCTCTTTTTAGCTGAATCATCATGCGGTCGATGCTATACAAGTATTCATTAACATCTTCTAAAAACAAAATTTTACCAGCTGTTTCAATGTCAGATTTTGAACCAATAATGTGCGTCAAAATCGCCAAATTCCCACCAATTAATTGTCCTTGTGCTTTACCTATACGGTTTAGCGTAAGTGATGGAATGGTATAATTTAAAGATTCACCAAATAGTATTTTTCTAAGACTTTCTAAAGAAACTTCTCCGCCTTCTTGAAGAAATAATTTAGGCATTGTAGCATGAAGGCTTTCGATATTCAAGTTATGAATATGGCAAAGTACAGCAGTAATATCTGAAAAGCCAACGACCCATTTTGGCGATTGAACGAATTTCGTAAAATCAATTTGGTCTAAAATCCGAGAACTTCCATAGCCACCACGAGCCGAAAAAATGGCTTTGATGGTAGGATTGTCTAACATTTCTTGAAAATCATTTGCCCGAATTTCGTCAGTTCCTGCAAATTGGTGAAACTCACTTTTGAGTGAAGTACCCAAAACGACTTTGAGTCCCCACACATTTTCTAATATTTCAATCGCAGGGATTAAGGCTTGGAAGTCAACTTTACAAGCCAAAGCCAGTAAACCAACCGTATCGCCTTTTTGTAAATTTTTAGGTTGTATCATTCTTGAAAATAGAAGCTTTATTAAATAGAAGCTTCGGATGAAGGTAAATGTTGACTTACAAGAGGTACTTCTTGAATGTCCGATAATTTATTTAAGTCGAGCGTAATCACTCCAGCTCCTTGAACGTCGCTAAACATTGGAAGAAATTTAGCTCCCACGGTTACTTCTTTTGCATGAAAAGAAGTTCTTGAATTGACGGTTTGATTATAAGTTTCTTCCGTTGCTTTTATCAAGACTAAAAACTCTGCGTCGCAGTCCAATAACTCTTCTTTGCTTTTGCCAAAAATAGGACTTCTATCAGTAATCGGATGAACGATTGTCCAGTTTGCAGGGAAGAAATTTACCTTACTTCGTTCCAAATTCAAGCCATAATATCTTCTGACAAATTTCCCATTTTCTTGTTTTTCCAACATCGAAACCGCTACTTCTACTTGAATATCAATCAATTGTCGGCTTTGTTCATTTACAATTCTGAACATAAATCCAGTGATGTCAAGATAAGGAGCAATAATCGCTTTATTAGAATAAAGGATTTTTGCTACGGGTCTCGAAAAGCGTCCATACAGTAAACTGGTGGCTAAGGCAAAAATCAGTAAACCCAGTAAAGACTCAATGGCAGCCACTGTACTTGCCCAAAAACCAATAGGAGCAATCCGCCCGTAGCCAACCGTCGTAAGTGTTTGCGACGAAAAGAAAAAGGCATCCAAAAAACGGGAATGATTGTTAGTTTGGTCTGCACCCAACAAATTTTCGATACCAACTGCTTGATAAATAAACGCAAAAATTAAATTTAGGATTAAATAAAAAGCAAGAATAAGGCTAAAAAAACGTTTCCATGAACAAATAATTAGCTGGTTAAAAATATCAAACTGCCCCCAGAAAGAACCACCAACTCTTTTGACGTTAAAGCTTCCGTCTCGGTTCAATAGTCGAGTATCAGGGTCAGTAATCTGTGTGCCAAAACCTAAGTCTCTACGTTTTTCTTCGGCTTCAACAAGTACGTTCTTTTTATGTCGAAGTTTTTTCATTTATGTTCAAAAATCATTTAGAAAAATTAAAGATAGTACTTCGGTGTAAAACTCTTGACCGTTTGCTCAAATTTCTTTGTAGTTGAGCCAATCCTTTGGTAAATTGCATAGTAACTTAATAAAGAATATTTATTTGGTAGATTTTTTGTTGTGAATAGTTTATAAACACCCCGAATCTTTTAAAACAATTATCTTTGTAAAAAACAATTAGCTGGAAAGAATATGAAAAATATATTGCTTATCTTGATTGCTTCAACGACCTTTTTTATCAGCAATGCCCAAACTGCCACAAAACCGAAAATAAAATGGATGACTTTGGAAGAGGCATATACGGCTTCACAGAAAGAACCCCGAAAAATATTAATTGATGTTTATACAGGTTGGTGTGGCTGGTGTAAAGTAATGGACCAAAAAACCTTTACTGATGAGAAAGTAGCAGAATTTGTGAATCAAAAATATTATGCGGTGAAACTCAATGCTGAACAAAAAGAAGAAATCAATATTGGGAAGCAAAAATATATTTGGGAGAATGGGTATAATCAGGCGGGAGTAGCTTTACTACAAGGGAAAATGAGTTTTCCGACGATTGTATATTTAGATGAAAAGTTTAATATGATTCAGCCCGTGCCAGGCTATCAAGAACCAAAACAGTTTCATCAGGTGATTACTTTTTTTGGGGATGACCATTATTTAAAAGGCGACTGGGAGAAATATCAAAAAGAAACCTACCCTCAGCGATATGGAGTAAACAACAAATAATTGGGGTTTACTATTTCATAAGATTCTTGTTTGGAATTACTAAAATATATTTTCAGTAAATTCCCTAATTGTTCTTTATTCTCAGCAAACACAATGAAAAAAAGCCATTATGTTTTTTTGATTCTCGTACTTCTCAGCTCAACGGCTGCTTATCAACCCATTCAGGAAGATGACGAAGATTTAATAGAAACTTTTCAACAAATCAATGAAGAGGTTCTTGCCAATAGTCGTGCCTATGAAACACTTGGCGAAGCTTGTAAAGTAATTGGGCATCGTTTGACAGGAAGCTTAAATGGCAAAAAAGCAGAAGAGTATGCTTATACGCTATTAAAAAACTATGGAATAAAAGATGTAAAATATCAACCATTTCATGTAGAAGCGTGGTCGAGAGATACTGTGACTTTAGCGGTCGCTCCACGTAAAAGTGATAACTTCTATGATATTGAAGTTGTTTCCTTGGCCATGACACCCGTAGAAGCCAAAGTAACTGCTGAAATCGTAGATGTAGGAAATGGATTAGAACCCGACTTTCAAGCAGTAAAAGATAAATTACAAGGACGTATTGCTTTGGTAAATATTGGCTTATTAGCACCTTTCAAAGGAGTACGAAATTTACACCGTTCAGAAAAAACAGCCTTAGCCACAGAATATGGTGCAGTTGGAGTGATTTTTGTTAATACAGTAAAAGGTAATGTTTTACTCACAGGTACAGCTTCTGTAACAGGTAGTCTCATCGGCATTCCTGCCGTTTGTATTTCATTAGAAAGCGGTACTCATATCCGTGAATGGATGAAAGAACAACCTAATTTGATGGGAGTAATCGACATGAAGAACTTTAGTAAAATGATTAAAGCTCGGAATGTTATCGCTACAATCAAAGGAAGCCACAGTAAATACAGAGATGAAAAAATCGTTATTGGCGGACATTTAGATTCTTGGGATTTAGCCACAGGTGCATTAGATAATGGCATTGGTTCGTTTTCTATTTTGGATATTGCTCGTACATTTCAAGCATTAGATTTAAAGCCTAAAAGAACCATAGAATTTGTGATGTTTATGGGCGAAGAAGAGGGTTTACTGGGTTCTAAAGCTATGATTGAAAAAAGCAGAAGGAATAATTCTCTCGATAAAATTGCCTATATGTTCAATCTGGATATGGCAAACAACGCCAACGGATTTAATGCTTCTGGAAGAAATGAAATGGTGCCATTGCTAACAAAGTTTGGAGAATACATCCAAAAAGTTTCGCCAGAATACAAAAATATCGTTACGAACCAAGCAGGCTTACATTCCGACCACCAGAGTTTTATGCTCGAAGGTATTCCTACAACAAACCCTAATGGAGGTATTGCTCCCGAAGCACTGGGTTGTTATCATGCCAACTGTGATGATTTCAACTTAGTAAAGAAAAACGAAATGATAAACACCGTCAGATATACTGCAATGATGTTGTATGCCATGGCGAATGTTGATAAAATACCAGCGAAGAAGTTAGACTTTTATTCGACAAAAGACTTTTTTATTAAACAGAACCTAAAAAAAGAATTAGAACTTGGTAGAGAATGGCGATGGGGACAAGATGATTAATTCCCCGCAGTGATTTTTAATCATATCGCAATTTTAGTAAATTGATTTATCTCTTAACAATGATGTAATAATATGGATTTTTTTGAACATAATATCGAAATCTCATCTGAAACAAAAGGTAACATCATTAAAGTAATTGGTGTTGGCGGGGGTGGTAGTAATGCCGTTCGTCACATGTATGAAATGGGAATTGATGACGTTGATTTTGTAGTTTGTAATACTGATTTACAAGCCCTCAACGACAATACTGTTCCAGTAAAATTACAATTAGGTGAGATTTTGACAGAGGGGCTTGGGGCAGGTACAGAACCAGAGCAAGGTAGATTGGCAGCTTTAGAAAGTGAAGCTCAAATAAAAGCACTTCTTCAGCCAACAACCAGAATGGTATTTATCACGGCTGGTATGGGTGGTGGTACAGGTACAGGAGCAGCACCCGAAATTGCTCGTATTGCAAAAGAAATGGATATCCTTACGGTAGCAATCGTAACAGCACCGTATTCGTGGGAAGGAACAGAAAAAATAGAAGCGGCTAACCGTGGTATCGCAGAATTACAAAAAACTTGCGATACAGTACTGGTAGTGCTAAACGATAAATTACTCGAAATCTACGAAGACCTTAATATCTTAGAAGCTTTTGAACACGCCGATGACGTATTGGCAAATGCCGCAAAATCTGTTGCTGAAGTAATTACCAAATCGGGTAAAATCAACGCTGACTTTAAAGACGTTAAGAAAGTGTTGAGCAACGCTGGACAAGCGGTAATGAGTACGGCTGTTGCCAGAGGGCCAAATCGTGCGAAAGAAGTAATCGCTAAAGCATTAGATTCACCTCTGTTGAACAACCGTGATATTAAAGGTGCAAAACGTATTTTGGTAACGATTGCTACCAGCGACCAAAAAATAATGGCTGTAAAAGAACAAACAGCTATTACAGCTCATATCATCGAAGCCATCGGAAAATCACCCGCAGGATTCAAATTAGGTTTTATTATTGATAATAACCTTGGCGAAGATATGAGTATTACGGTAATTGCGGCAGGTTTTGATTTACCAGACGCTCCTCGCCAAACAGTACTTCCTAAAAATGGAGTGAATGGCGTTCATCCGAAAAAGACAGTTGCAGCCGTAGAAACACATACTTTCAAAGCTGTGGAGATTGAAGAAGCAGAAGAAATAGAGGAATTCATCGAAACAGAAAAGCACGTTAATAAACCTCCTGTTCATTACAGAGAAGACGATACTTTGAGACTAAAGAAAATGATTGAAGATTTTTCTCATAAGATGCCTTCCGAAGCAGACCTTGAAGCTCCTGCTTTTCAAAGATATGGAGTGAAATTAGTAGATATTTCAGAAATGCACGATATTGATTTCCAACAACATACTCTATGATAGTATTCATTTACTGTTTATAAAAAATCCTGCAAATACTTTATTTTTGCAGGATTTTTTTGCAAAAATGTTTCCCATATTATCTTGTTAAATGATGAAAAATACAACCTTCTTTTTATTGATTTTCTTTTTGGTTTTGGGGAATAAATTATTCGCTCAAGACAACATAAAACAGCTTTTAGAAGAAAGAGAAACGCTTCAACAGGAGTATAAAAAAACAGAATCGCTGTCAACAGGTTTGTTTGGAAATCGTTCTAAAGACGACATGGAAACAAGTATTCAAAAACTTGAAGAATTAATCGCCAAAGACAATCAGATTCTCGCCGAGTACGAGCATTTGAAAGCAAACAGTCAAGCTGAGTTTACCGAAAAATACAACGAACTCATTCAGCAAGTGAATGATTTATCGCAAAAAAATCAGGAATTACTTGAATTGACAGAAAAGCACAAAGGCTTTTCAAAAGAGAATCATGCGATGATAGAAGAAATCGAAAAAAATCAAGGATTGGCAATAGCACTTTTAGGAGTATCGGTTTTATTGGCGATAATTTATATTTCAAAATATTTTTCGCTCAAAGCCAAATACAAAAAACTTGAAAGAGAAATACTTAAATAAAAACTACGTCTTCAATCATTCTTTGTCCAACTTCTTTGTTAATCATTTCTATGATTTTGTTTTTTGCCATTACCAATTCGTTACGCAAAGGAGCAGAATCTAATTGAATGAACAATTTTTTGTCTTGAATGTAAATCTGAGTAGTTCTTGAAGCAATAGGTAAACCCATAATTTTTTCCCAGTAAGTCACAATATAGGTTTCATTAAATTTTGAACGGATTTTGTAAATCTCCAACATATCTTCAATTGCATCTTTCAATGATGTAGCACCCGTTTTTCTTCGAGCATTTTCTTTGTTGTAATGATATACCTTAGCCATTGCACACATTTTTTAGAATTCATGCCAAAGTTACATTTTTTTAGTTATCAAATAATTCATCCTTTAAACAGCTCAAATTAATGGATACACAAAAATTGTTTTTGCACATACAATTAGCGGAAGAATTAAATGAAATTGCCTTTCACAAACCAATTCTTAATAGGGTACAATCTTCACTTAAAAACATTCAAACTTTCGATATTGATAATTTTTCAGATGCCTCATTGGTTCAATCAACGCTATCACTTTTAGAAAGGTACGATCACGTTATCATCCTTATAGAAGCCAAACCTCAAGCAAAATTGAATTATTTGAGAGCTTTTTTTACAAATTTTATTGAGAATCCAAGAAAGTTGAAAATTCTATTAAGTGGAAATAATGAAGGGCTCGAAAAAATATTGAGTATTTTAAACTATCAAAGAATTCAAGAAAACACTCAAGAAACCGACCTAATTCAAACAATCCATAGTGAGTTTTCATTAAATAAATGAATACTTTGAAAAATCATATAAATTCTTTAAAAAATTAAATTCTTGAAATAGTACTGCAAAATACTTTTAAATAGCTTTAAATTATTGTTATAGTACAATATGTAGGTTTTGTTGAATATTTTTTTTAAAAAAACTTCATCAGTAAGGTATCATAATTAAAAGAATTTTGTGTTAGTTTTGTCATTACCTAAAGCAAGATATTTCAAAAGAATCTTTTGTGATAAGGTTATTTTCATTATTTTTATTTTAAAAATCACCTAAAACTGTTTTTTAACTTAAACCCAAAAATTACCAAACTAATGAGTACACAAGCAAAAACTCCAGCTGCTAAACCAGCAGCACCAGCTCAAAAAAAATCAGGCGGCATTTCAGCAGGCTTGGTTATTGTAATTCTTTTTGTTATTGCACAGTTATTTTTCCGTTTTGTGATGGGAGATGGTTCACGTTTTGAAGGCGGAACAAACGAAGGTCACCCACACCAAGGCGATTTTTTAGCTCTTGCATTTAAAGGTGGTGATATCGTACCAATCCTTTTAACTTGTTTCTTAACTGCTTTGACATTCTCTATCGAACGTCTTATCACAATCAGCAAAGCAAAAGGAAGTGGTGATGTAAACGCATTCGTTCGCAAAATTCAAGCTCTTCTTGACAAAGATGATACTGATGCTGCATTGAAAGAGTGTGACAAACAAAAAGGTTCAGTAGGAAACGTTACTTTAGCTGCTGTTAAAAAATACAAGCAGTTGACAACAGACGGTTCTTTGGACAAAGAACAAAAATTAGCTGCTCTTAGCAAAGAAGTTGAAGAAGCTACTTCATTGGAATTACCAATGTTAGAGAAAAACTTAACTATCATTGCTACTTTAGCTTCAGTTTCTACGCTAATCGGTCTTTTAGGAACGGTAGTTGGTATGATTAAAGCGTTCTCGGCTTTAGGTAACTCAGGAGGTTCAACCGACTCAACAGCATTAGCAAACGGTATCTCTGAAGCCCTTATCAACACGGCTTTAGGTATTGGTACATCAGCAGTTTGTATCATTGCATACAACTTCTTTACGTCTAAAATTGACGAATTAACTTACAGCGTTGACGAAATTGGTTTGAGCATTAACCAAAATTATGCAGCTCACCATAATTGATAGTTATTGCGTTAAGCACTAAGTTTTATAGGCTTAATCGCTTATAATGCTATCTAATAACTAATAACTAAACAAGATTATGCCAAAAGTTAAAGCAAAACGACAAAGTGTTTCTCTGGACATGACAGCGATGTGTGATGTGGCGTTCTTGTTACTTACCTTCTTCATGTTAACTGCAAAGTTTAAACCAGAAGAAGCCGTAACAATTGTTCCTCCAACATCCATTTCAGAGAAATCATTGAGCGGTGAAAAAGGAGTTATTACAATTTCTGTAGGCGGTGATGGTGCAATTTATATGGGCACTGACGATAAAGCGGCAAAGGAATATATGTTGGAAAGAATGGCAAACCGCCTTTCTATACCAGTAACAGCTGAGATGAAGAAGAATTATGATGCTTCTGAAATCGTAGGCTATCCAGCAGGTGCTTTACGCCAGGTTTTAAATATGAAACCATCAGATGCAAAAGCAAAAGGATTTTTGAAAGGAATTCCTTGCGATTCAGTAAATAATGAACTTTTCCTTTGGGTTAGCTATGCAAAGCTTTCTAACCCTGCTCTAAAGGTAGCTATCAAAGGTGATGCAAACTCTAATTACAAAGTATTTAACCAAGTTGTAGGTACTTTGCAAGACCAAAACATCAACGTATTTCAGTTGATTACATCACCAGAAGGTAGACCTCAATAGATTTTTATTTAGTTGTACTCAGTAGTTTTAACCCTGCCTCTCTTTGAAAGGCAGGGTCTTATAAGACTCCCTGAGTATCATTAACTACCAACAATTAAACCCCAATACAATGGCAGAAATTAGTCAAGACGGTGGGGGCAAAAAAGGTGGGAAGAAGCGCGCAAAGAAAGCGTCAACCAAGATTGACATGACGCCCATGGTAGATTTGGGTTTCTTGTTGATTACCTTTTTTATGCTAACTACGACGTTAGCAAAGCCCGTAGTAATGCAGTTGAATATGCCTGATAAAACAGAAAAAGATGAAAAATCAGAAGTTAAAATGTCTGAAACTTTAACTGTTTTACCTGATGCCGAGAAAGTTTATTACTATCAAGGTTTACCAACAGAGGCAGGAACACAACTTCAAAAAACAAATTATTCAAAAGACGGAATTAGAAAGATATTGTTTGATTATAAAAGACGTGTCGGTGATAATTTCACGATTGTAATTAAAGCAACTAAAGGAGCCAAGTATAAAAACATGGTTGACTTACTTGACGAATGTGCTATTACAAGCAACAAGCGTTATGCTATCTTAGAAATCGACCCAGATTCTGAGGCTTTAATTAAAAAATCTGGTCTTTAAAAAGAAATAGAACCAAGTTTTAACTAAAAAAATAGTTTAAAAATTTTGAAAACTATTTAATTAGTTTTAACTTAGCTCAATGAAAAATTAATTTGAAAACCTCACTCCTAAAAAGTATTTCAAATTAAGGAACATTAACAGTATTAACATCAGAAATTATGTCAAACGTAATTAGCCAGAATGCAACGTTGGATGACATTATTTTTAAGAATAAGAACAAAGAGTATGGTGCTTATATCTTAAGAAAAACGTATCCTAAAGTGGTTTCAAGGTCTCTGATAATCGGTATAGCTTCGGTTTCTTCTTTATTTGCCTTATCATTCATTTATAATAAAATCAATGAGCAATTAGAGAGAACAAAAACAGAGGTGACTGCCGAGGTGATGAAAATAGACCAACCACCACCAGAGAATAAAACACCACCACCACCACCACCACCACCGCCGCCACCACCACCAAAGGATATTCCTAAAGTGACGACGACGAAATTCTTACCTCCAGAAATTAAGAGGGATGAAGAAGTAACAAAACCTGAGCCTCCACCAGAAGAAGTAAAAGGTAACACTGCTACTGAAACTGTAAAAGGTGAAACTGAAGATGCAGGACCTCCTGTTGACCCAGATGCAAGAGGTAAAGTTGAGGAAGCTCCAGTTGAGCCACCTAAACCAAAAGAGGAAGAAATCTTTACAGCTGTTGAACAACAAGCTGAATTCCCTGGAGGTATGAGTGCTTTTGCTAAATTCTTGCAGAAAAACTTGAGATACCCATCTGCCGCTCAGCGTGCTAATGTTTCTGGAAAAGTTTACATCCAATTTGTTGTTAATACAGATGGTAGTATTCAAAACGTTGAAGTACTTAAATCAGTTGGTTTTGGTTGTGATGAGGAAGCGGTTAGAGTAATTAAATCAGTACCGAAATGGACTCCAG
Source organism: Arcicella rigui (assembly GCF_034929435.1). Classification (NCBI taxonomy): domain Bacteria; kingdom Pseudomonadati; phylum Bacteroidota; class Cytophagia; order Cytophagales; family Flectobacillaceae; genus Arcicella; species Arcicella rigui. Next base: position 8,174 of record NZ_JAYFUM010000031.1, on the reverse strand, counting down.
GTAAGCAATCTGGTCGTGCAGTTCGTTCAAGATTTACTGTACCAATTAGCTTCGTTTTATCTGAATAGTCTTTTATTCAAATGCCATACAATTGAAATGAAACCTGTCAGGTAACTGGCAGGTTTCATTTTTCAAAGGGTTTACGTTTGTTACTATGATAGAGTATGTGAATGATGGGATGAATAAATATCCTTTGAACTAATCATCTTGAATGAATTATCAAAAAATGCCCAATAGAATATTTGTACTCATAAATGTATTAATGGCTCTTTCTTATTCTGGAATTGGTGTACTATTAATCCTTTATCCAGAGTCTGCATTTTCACAAATGATGTTGCCTTCTTCTTATTATGCCTATGCTTTGGGTGGCGTACTGTTATTGTACGGTTTTTTTAGAGCTTGGAGGGTATATACAAAACTAAAAGAAGAAGATGATGACGAAGAGTATTCATACTACGATGATGAAAAGAAATAAACAATCACAAAAGCCATGAAAATTTTTTTGCAATTAGTTTGTTTGTCTGTGATAGCTGGAACAATCATTTCATGCAAAAGTACAGACAAAAATGGGAATGAATTGGATACTCCGGCCAAAGGAGAAATTACGGTAGCCGTTGATGAGTCTTTCAGACCCATTTTGGAAGCTGAAAAAATGGCGTTTGAGCAAACATTTCCTTATACAAAAATTAATTTAGTCTCTAAGCCAGAGGGTGAAGCTGTTGCTATGATGCTTAATGATAAAGCTCGAGTGGCAGTCATTACAAGAGATTTGACAAGCAAAGAAAAACAAGTATTTGTTCAGGATAAAATTACTTACAGAAGTTTTAAATTTGCAGGGGATGCCATTGCTTTGATTACGAATAAAGCCAATAATGATACTTTGATGACAGTAAATGAGCTTGGAAGTATTATGAAAGGAGAAAAGAAAAAATGGTCTCAGATTGGAAAAGGTGGTTCTTCAGAAGAAATTGTTTTGGTTTTTGATGGCGTAAATTCAAGTAACTTAACTTTTTTAGTGGATAAGTTTGGAATTAATAAAAAGGAAAAGGTTTCATTTTTTGCTACAAAATCAAACCAAGAAGTAATAGAGTATGTTAAAACCCACAAAAATGCCATGGGGGTAATTGGAACTAACTGGATTAGTGACGGTGACGACCCTGCATCTCTGGGATTTATCAAAGATATTAACGTAATGTCCGTTACTGAAAAAAGTAATCCTACGATTGACGACTATTATCAACCTTTTGGTTATAATTTGGCATTAAAGAGATACCCACTTACTCGACAAATTAAGTTAATTTTGAAAGAACCATATATGGGTTTGGGTACAGGATTCATCAATTATATGTGTTTGGAACAAGGACAGTTAATCGTTTTAAAAGGCGGTTTATTACCACTTACTCGTCCTTTGCAAATCAGACAAGTAAAAATGAATTAGTTTGAGCTTTGTTATTTAAGTTTTTCTTCTTTTATGGAATACTTAAAAAATAAAATTTTGACTTTTGCTTACAATTTTCTAATTTAATTTTTGTTTTGTTATAAAATCAAAAGATATTTTGGAAATTTGTTCTTTAAAGCGAATTACCTGTTTTTTATATACTTACTTTTTCATAACAATAATTACTTACAACTAAAACTTAAAAAAATGGAAGTAAAGATTAAATCTCTGTTGGTAGCTGCGAGCTTGTTGTTTACTATGACGGTAAATGGACAAACAGTTCAGCAGGGTTTGGCGCAGTTAGACGGAGACCAGCCAATTAAAGCAAAAACAACTTTTTCATCATTAGTAAAAGCGAGTCCTACAGGTGAAAATTATTACTATTTAGGTTATGCTCAATTACGTTCAGGCGAGTTGGCTGATGCAAAAGCAACCTTTGAAAAAGGGATTGCTGCTGAACCAAAACAACCTTTGAATGCGGTGGGTTTAGCTACTTTATTATTAGCGAACAAAGACGGAGCAGGTGCAAAAGCTGCTTTTGATAAGATATTGCTTGATACTAAAATGAAAAATGCTGAAGTAATGTTCCGCATTGCAGAAGCTTACACACTTTACGAGCATACAAATGACCCAGGTGAAGCTATTCGTTTGATTGATTTGATTCCTGAAAAAACGAAAAAGCCACTTACTGCTGATATGCAAATTGTAAAGGGTGATGCTTTCTTGTTGAAAAATGATGGTGGTCCAGCAGCTACGGCTTATGAACAATCTATCTTGGTTGAGAAAAAAGCTAAGGCTTATATCAAACTTGGTGTAGTGTATTTGAGAGGTAAAAACTACCAATATACTATCAATAACTACCAAAGTGCTTATGATACAGATTCATCTTATGCTCCTTATTACAAGCGTTTGGGTGAGTATTATATCATTTTCAACCGTTATAAAGAATCTTCTAAATTGTTTAGAAAATACGTTGAAAGAGCTGAGGCTACTCCAGCAATTTTGTTAGAAACAGCTAAATTGTTATTCTTGGCTAAAGATTATGAAGGTGCAATGCAATTCACTAAACAAGCTGAAGCAGGTGGTGCAACGGACAATGATATTTATAGAATGAAAGGTTACTCTAATGTTGAATTAGGAAACCCTCAGTTAGGTCTTGAAAGTTTAGAGCAAATGGTGAAAGCGGGTGTTAAGCCATATTACTTAGATAACGTTTATTTTGCAAAGGCTTATCAAGGATTGAAAAAAGACTCTTTGGCAATTGAATATTATTTGAAAGCTGCTCCTGAAGATACAATCAATAACCACTACAACACGGTTTATACAATTGCCTACGGACAGAAAAAATATGCTGATGCTGCAAAACACGCTTTGAAATCAATTGAGTGGAAGCAGAAAAAGAAAGTAGCTCTTGCAAGTGCCGACTGGTATAACGCTGGTATGTCATTATACTTTACTACTGCTTATACTCCAAGAGAAGATACGCTTGGAAGATATAATACAGGTATGAAAGCTGATAGTGCTTTTGCAAATGCTATCGCTATCAACGATAAATTTGCTCCGTTCTATTTATTCCGTGCAAGAACTAACAACTATATTGACTATACAGGTACAAAATGGTTGGCAGTTCCTTATTACGAAAAATTCTTAGGAGTTGTTGATTTAGCTAAAGCTAATAAAGAACAACTTTACGAAGCATACAGATATTTGGTAGGTTACCACGCAAACGTAACGAAAGATGTAACAAAAATTCAAGAATTTGTTGACAAAGCCGTTGCGATTAAAGCTGATGACCCAGATAAGTTGAAAGAGTTTTTAGCACCTGCTGCACCAGCAGCACCTGCTACTCCGGCAGCTCCTGCAAAACCTAAAAAGTAAAATTTAAAATTTGTTTGATTCAAGGCCCTGCCATTTGGTAGGGCTTTGTTAATTTTGGGCAAGTATAATCATCAAAGTTTGAAGATTCTGAGCGAATCTTCATCAATAAAAATATGTACGCATTAATTACAGGAGCCAGTAAAGGCATTGGTAAAGAAATTGCTGTTGAATTGGCAAAACAAAAATATGATTTATTATTAGTGGCTCGCTCGGAAGGACTACTCCGTCAGGTGGCTATTGAAATTCATGAAAAATATGGCGTTCAAGTTCAGTACTTGTCTGTTGATTTAGCTTCTGTTGATGTGGCTCGTCAGGTATTCGACTGGGTCGAGAAAAATCAATTTCAAGTATCTGTTTTGGTTAATAATGCTGGCTATGGTGCTGTTGGGAATTTTGATACTTATACCATTGAACAAAATAGAGATATGATGAATCTCAACATGGCTACTTTAACAGAGATGTGCCATGTGTTTTTGCCAATGTTGAAAAGACAACCCAAAGCTTATATTATGAACATCGCCAGTTCAACGGCTTATCAAGCTTTACCAAGAATGGCAGTTTATGCGGCTACGAAAATATTTGTACTGAATTTTTCGAGAGCCTTAAAGTATGAATTGAAAGATACTTCGGTTTCTGTAACCTGTATTAGTCCGGGAGCTACGGATACGGGCTTTAACGACAGAGCTTCTGTACCCGATAAAGCTCGTAAAGCAGCAGAGAAAGTAGCGATGACTCCGCAAGAAGTAGCAAAAATTTCTGTTGAAGGTATGTTTGCAAAGAAAACAGAAGTAATTCCAGGATTTTTGAATAAACTGGGAGCATTTTTAGCTTGGATTGCTCCTAAAGCGATTACTGAAAATGTTGCTGCTGGTATTTACCAGTAAGTAATTTATCTACTTTCTAAACACTTTTAGTTTGAACTATTGGTGTTTAGAAAGTACTAAATTTCCTTCAAAATCATAAGAAAGTATTCCTTCACCAATCATTTCTCTTAAAATATCCCTGAACAGTGCTTCATTGATAGGTTGCATAATTTGCATAATCAGCGAAAGACTCATCGCTCCATTGCTTAATAACTGTACTATTTTTTGTTGTGTATTTTTGATGAGTACTTCATTATGAGTACTCTGTTTTTCTTGCTTTTTTCGTTTTAGACAATTGTCACAAATGCCACATTCAATGTCTGAAATTTCACTAAAGTACTCTAATAATAATTGTGTTCTGCATCTGTCTGGATGCTCGGTGTAATGTCTTACCGCTTTGGCTTTTTGTAAACTTCTTTGTTTTTTTCTATTAATTTCAAGTACTTGTAGAGGTAGCGTTTGTGCATCGAATCTTGGTGTTAAGAAAGTGATTTGTGGTCTATCTTTTTGTTTATCATAAATTACAAGATTGAGCTTTTCTAAAGTAAGTAACATATTTTCAATTTCTTTTACAGGCAATGAGTACGCCTTTGCAAGATTTGCTTCTGAAATATTCAAGAAAGTACTAAACAATTCTCCACCATACATTCTTAGAACCAATTTGATAAAAGAATCATACTTTGGATTTCTTAACTGAAAATCATACAACTGGCGGTTATCAACTTTAAAAGTAATTTTTGAAGAACTATGAAACGAATCTGAAAGCTGAATAAAACCTTCGTTTTCCAATATCTTCAAGGCAAAATAAGTATCGGTAGGAGGGAGGTCAAAGCGTTTTTGAAACTCTACTAAATCAAAATCGAAACTTGAAAATTCTCCTGCACCCACTGCCAATTGGAAAAAATTACCCAAACACTGATATACTTTTCTGATTAAATCTATTGAAGGATAACTTTGCTCTACATTTTTTTCTAAACTTTCAACATCCACCTGATTGTATAAAACTACCGAATAGGCTTTTTCTCCATCTCTTCCTGCCCGTCCCGCTTCCTGATAGTAAGCTTCTAAAGTATCTGGTAAATCCAAATGAATGACAGTTCGCACATCGGGCTTGTCGATTCCCATGCCAAAAGCATTCGTTGCCACCATCACTCTAACCCGATTTTTTATCCAATTTTCTTGTCTTTCAGTTCTTTCTTTTGCCGACAAACCTGCGTGATAGAAAGTAGCAAGAACTTGATTTCGGTTTAATAAATCAGAAATTTCTTGTGTTCTGCGTCGATTTCGTACATAGACAACCGATGAACCTTGTACACTTTGAAGAATTTTAATCAGCCTACGTTCTTTGTCATCTTCTTTGAAAGCCGAGTACGATAAATTTGCTCTGGCAAAACTCTGTTGAAAAACAGAAGGATTACTCATCTCTAAACGAGATAGAATTTCTTCACGTACTTCTTTTGTGGCAGTGGCTGTAAGAGCAATGAGTGGAGTATTGGGAATTAATTTTCTGAATTCAGCAATCTGTAAGTAAGGTGGACGAAAATCGTGGCCCCATTGCGAAATACAGTGAGCTTCGTCGATTGCCAACAGATTTACTTTCATCTGTTTTGCTCTTTCAATAAAAACGGTGGTTTGAAGCCTTTCAGGCGATACGTACAAAAACTTGACATTTCCGTAAATACAATTGTCTAAAGCAATGTCAATTTGGTTTTTGTGCATTCCAGAAAAAATACCAATAGCCGAAATCCCTCGTCGTTTGAGTTGCTCTACTTGGTCTTGAATCAAAGCAATTAGTGGAGAAACTACAATACAAATTCCCTCATTCATCAAAGCTGGTACTTGAAAGCACAAAGATTTCCCACCACCTGTCGGCATCAAAGCAAGTGTATCTTTGCCTGCCAATACCGATGCTATGATACTTTCTTGTAGGGGACGAAAGGAATCATATCCCCAAAATTGCTTTAAAATTTCCTGTGCCGACATCGTGGATAATGGGTGAAAGACTATAAATTGTACTAAGTTATTTCTAAAACAGCTAAATAAATTTACCAGCTAATAATTCTTGTTTAACAGTTTTGATTCTTGAATTGAATGTAATATGTTCAAAATCAATACCTTCAACACAAATAGCATTTAAGAAATTAGTTACTTCTGGTTGATGATTAGTCTTTTTACCCGTTCTAACATCAATGTATTTTGAGGTTGTCCACAGTAAAGCTTTCAAATGAGTACAAGTTTCATCAGTCATTACAAATTCTGTCACTAAAGTATCATCATTGAAATAAATTGCAGAAGAAATAACGCCAATTCTTTCGCTTACTTTTGCAGAATTCACATAAGCGATTTGATGATTGTAAACTACCCATGAAGTTTTGTTATGCTCAAAGTAGTCATTATAATCAAATTCATAGATAGTCGCCACTTGGTCTTCTCGTGCATTAAAGAAATAGTCAAAGTACTTTGCATTATTCAAATGCTTCAAAGGGTCGCAGTCTTGGAATCTAACTACCGCTTTTGAATATAATTTTTTCGGATATTGCTTATTTGCATCTAATTGGAACATAATTTGTCAGTTTATAGCCACGAGCACATGGACGTTTAATGTAATTCTACACAAAAGTAGCAATAAGCAACGAATTGTAAATATTCATCAAAACAAGTACATTAGTGTCAAAATATAGTCCCCTCACACTTCATTGAAAAAAGAAAAAATTAATTAACGAATGACAAAAATATTATTAGTCGAAGATGACGATAGTTTAGGATTTGTAGTAAAAGACAATCTTGAGCAAGAAGGTTACCATATAGACCTTCAGATTACAGGGAAAGCAGGGCAGAAAGCCTTTCAAGAGAATCAATACGACATTTGTATTTTTGATGTAATGTTACCAGAAATGGACGGATTTACTCTTGCAGAGTTTGTTCGAAGCTCAGGTAGTGATGTACCAATCATTTTTCTAACAGCCAAATCTTTAAAAGAAGACCGTATAAAAGGACTGAAATTAGGAGCAGACGATTATCTGACAAAACCATTTAGCATTGAAGAACTTGTTTTACGCATAGAAGCCATTCTTAAAAGAACAGGTAAGAAGACAATCGCCGCTACCAATGTTCATACGATTGGAAAATATGTTTTCGATACAAAAAACTTAAAACTAAATTTTGAAAACGAAGTACAAGACCTTACGCATCGAGAAGCAGACCTTTTAGCTTTTTTGGTACAGAACAAAAACGAAACGCAATCCAGAGAAAAAATACTTATCGCAATTTGGGGAGATGATGACTACTTTAAAGGAAGAAGTCTTGATGTATTCATTACTCGTTTAAGAAAGTACCTAAATAAAGACCCCAATATCAAACTTACGAATGTTCATGGAGTAGGTTTTCGCTTAGATATCGGTTGAAATCAATATAATTTTTAGTTTTTTTATCTAAAGAGGTGAAGTATTTTATATATACTTCATCTTTTTTTTGTTTTGGTTTGTCTGTTTTTAGATAAATGTTGAATTTTTTTTGAAAATTTTTCAACATTTAATATTATCAATAAGTATTTGATTTTCATTGTAATTACGGCTTGTATTATGTTTTTTTTGAAAAAAACTTTTAAAAAGTTTTGTGAGATTGTTTGGTGATTAAAAATAAACCTTGCATCTTTGCACTCCCAAACGACGCCAACGGGTTGAGAGAGGGGAGTAATTAGGAAGATAGTTACTGACAAAATTTGGTAAGGTTAAGTATTAATCTTGCTTGATTAAAGAGTTCTTTGAGGTATTGATAGAGATATATGAATTATTATTAATTCTTAATAGACAGGTTGTTTTTTGTTATTGATTCTTTATTTAAGAATAGAGAGCATAGAGAGAACAACGAAACTAGAGTAAGATATTTACAATGGAGAGTTTGATCCTGGCTCAGGATGAACGCTAGCGGCAGGCCTAATACATGCAAGTCGAACGGTGGTAGCAATACCATAGTGGCGCACGGGTGCGTAACAC